>JAEXDU010000104.1 GCA_023401495.1 Bacillota bacterium | reverse complement strand
GCGCCCCACTCTTGTACAGGCCAAGGAACAGATCGTCACCAGCCTGCATCAGGAAAAAAGCACAGAATTTCTGGAAGACTTGAAATCCAGAATCGCGTCCGGAGACTACAAAATAGACCCTTACGAGCTGGCTGGCCTTTTGCTGGACGAAAGCGTCTGACCGACCGGGCTTCTTTATTATGATAACGTAGCCTTCAGGGCCGCTGAACCCCAACAGCAAGGAGCGATAGGATGGATCGGGCATTATCGGAAGAATTCGTGGACTTCCTGAGTCGTTATCTGGTACTTTTTCAGGAGTTCTTCGCTTTGGAAACACAAAAATACCAGGACATCTCTCAGGGACAGATCGACAAGCTGAATGATCACGTGAAAGCAGAAGAAGTATTTATGCTGAGATCCAAAGGGATGGAGGCCGAGCGCGAACGGCTGATGCAGCGCGCACAGGTTTCGGTGTCCACCTTCCGCGAGCTTCTTCCCCACTTTGACCCTGACATACGGCAGCAGGCGGAAGAACTCTTCGACGACTTTTCTGCCGTGATCATAGAGCTGAAAGAAATGAACCTGCGCTGCAACTATTTGACCGAGCTGCGGCTTCGACGAGTGGACGCGGCTCTGAAAAAAATGAAAAAGCAGCCTGAGCTGCAAAAAAAATATGACGCAAAAGCCAGAGAGGAATTGAATTCCGCCGGCTTTATTTCGAAAAAAGTATAAGGAGCGCAAAATCATGGCGTCTAGCTTTTCTTCTTACTATGTGGCACGAAGCGGTATCCAGAATGCGCAGTACAATCTGCGGATCACCGGACAAAACATGTCTAATGTAAACACTACCGGCTACACCCGGCAGCGTCTGGATTCCTATGCGGTCGGTTCTTCCGGCAACAATATGCGGTATGCCAACGTGTCGGATCTGGCGATTGGCGGAGGTGTAGATGCCAAAGGCGTTTCCCAGCTGCGCGACCCTTATTTGGATGTACGCTATCGTCTGGAAAGCGGAAAGGTATCGAAATCCGGTACGGAAGTCAACACACTGAGCAGCATCGAAAATATCTTCGATGAAATCAGCACAAACGGCATCAACAGCCAGATCACCGATCTGATCAAGCAGCTGAATACTTTGGCCGGCTCCCCCGCCGACACCAACCTCGAAACGATTGTGAAAAACTCTGCCCTTTTGCTGGCACAGGCCTTTCACAATGCCGCCGAACAGTTGTCGCAGGTGCGCAAGCAGGAAACGGATTCCTTTTTAAGCTCGGGCATCGACCAGGCCAACAGCCTGCTGCAGAATATCGCTCAGCTGAACCGTGAAATCAAAAGCTGCGATATTTCTCAGGTTCCAGCCCTTGAGCTGCGCGATCAGCGCAATCAGCTGCTCGATCAGCTGAGCCAGCAGTTCAATATCAGGGTTTCGAGCTCCACTGTTTCGATCGGTGCGGGACGCACTGTAGAAGAACTGCAGGTACATCTGGTAAACGGAAACGACTCCATCCAGCTGATTGACAACGATCAGTATATGCAGTTCGAGGCTGCTCAGAATCAGGATCAGATTGAATACACCGGCGATGGCGCGGACGGCAATTCTTATGTATATAAAACAAAGGAACTGAATGTTTCCGTTTATATGCGTGACTTTAATGGTGCGCTGATCAAAAACACAGATGGTTCTACTCACGTTTTTAATGACGATCTGACGACCGGCGTGTTCGGCGGATATCTTTCCATGCTGAACGACAGCGGAGAGTTCGACGCTTACTCAGGCGGTACCATTCAAATGGGAGATCCGTCTGTAGATGTAACAACAGGCGCTTTGGCGACCACTACCCGCGGAATTGGCTATTATGAAAAAATCATGGACAAGCTCGCGCAGGATCTGGCCAAAACTCTGAACGATGTCAATGCGGTCACCACGACCATCACTGACCCGGACGATCCCACAAAAACGACGACCACAAAGGTGGAGAAGCCGTTGTTCTCTTCCAGCGACGGAGCCGGTACCACCATCACCGCGGCGAACATTTCCATCTCTGACGAGTGGAACAAGGCGACAGGAAACTATATCACAGCTTCGAAGGACGAAACACTGGAAGGTGTGGACAATTCCAGCAGCGGAAAAAACATCCTGTACATGGTGCTTCAGTTCTCAAAGGAGAAGACGTTCTCTACCGACGACGGGATTTCACTGTTTACGTCTTCCCTGGGCTCGTATGTATCGAAGGTTTCCACCACACTGGGCCTTGATATTAAAACCGCTACCAATGCAAATGAGACATATTCAGCAAACCTGAATAACATCGATACCCAGAGAGCTTCCATTTCTTCTGTGGATCTGAACGAAGAAGGAATCAATCTGGTCATGTTCAACCAAGCCCTGACGGCCTCCTCACGCTTCATGACGACAATGGATGAAGCGATGGATACCATCATCAACAAAATGGGCGTTGTTGGCCGCTGATATGGAACGAACGGAGGGTAATGCATTATGAGAATTACAATGGGCATGATTGCCGGTCAATATTCGAAAAACCTGAATACTTCGCTGAACAACTTTAACGTGGCATCCAGAAGAGCCACCACGTATCGCAGCTTTGAAAGAACCTCTGAAAACCCGTTCGCGGCCACAAAGCTGTATCGTTTTCGCCGGGAGATGGCTGAAAACGAAACCTATCAGGATTCTTTGGGTGATGTGGACAGTCAGCTGATGACGGCCCAGAGCGCGATGCAGTCTATTTACAGCATTGTCAGCAGTGCGGAAAGCGGCGACGTCATTCAGGCCATCACCGGCACGATGTCAGAAAGTGACCGCACGATCATCGCAAATAAAATGCGCCAGATGCAGCAGGCGTTCCTCTCTCCCCTGAATACAAAGTTTGGAGAGAAGTATCTGTTCGGCGGCACTGAAATGACCGAAGCGCCTTTTTCTGTCAATGACAATGGGGAGCTGTTATACCGCGGAATTAACGTGAACACCGGGAAAATAGAAACCGGCCCAGCGGCCAACTTCAACGGAACGCTGATCGAGTTCAATTCTTCGTCTTCCGATCCTATCACTGATCCCGACACCGGCTATACCATTAAAGATGGGATTGTTTTAAAGATAGCGGACAGTGGCGCGGGCAGCGAAACCAATATTTCCATTTCAGATGATTATATTACAATTAAAGCAGACCTGTCGAAATATAAAACCAATCAGGATTTGCTGAATTTGATTAAAGGATATGACAAAATCGATTTTTCAAAAATTCGTATTTCCGGCGATATGAACCGTTCTATTTCCGTTTCCAACGGCGCAGGCGGATATCAGGAGATTGTTTCCACTTCTCTGACCAGCTCGATCGGTCAGGATGGACTTTCTGCCCTTGCGAATGAAGAAGTGCTGGTCAATCTGGGGATGGGACTGAAAACCACCGCCGGAGCAGGCAGTACCACAATCAACTCACAGAGTGCGTTCAACTCCGCGATTCCCGGTCTCTCTTTTATGGGTTATGGGCAGGATAGCTCGGGGATTTCAGGAAACCTTTACACTTTGATGGGTCAGATTGCCGACCAACTGGAAAGTAGCAGCTTTTCCATGGAAAATATTCAGCCTTATCTCGACCAATTCAGCAAGCAGGGAGACGCACTGCTGGGCGAAATTACGAAATCCGGTTCGAAATCAAACTTTTTAAGCACAATGAAAACTAATCTGGAATCGATGGGTGATTCTCTTCTGGAACGCGCGGAAGACATTGAATATGTAGACCCAGGAGACGCTATTATGGATTTCTACATGCAGCAGTATGCTTATAATGCGGCACTCTCAATGGGTACCAAGATACTCAGCAAATCGTTTATCGACTTTATGGCCTGACAGGAGTAAGCGGATATGGAAACGAGCCAGGAATCCCGCAATATTATCACTTTTCCTGAAGGCCTTTTGGGCTTTGAGGAGATTCATGAGTACCTTTTGTTTCATGAGGACGAAGAGAACGTTCTGTGGAGCCTGACGGCCGCCAATGACAGCCAGATTCCGTCTTTTATTGTCATTGACCCCTTTACGATCTGTGAGGATTATAATCCAAGCCTTTCCGAGAAGGACTTGGAGCTGCTGGGCAATCCCCAGCCGGAGGACCTGTGCTTTCTGGTCATTGCCGTGATCCGTTCTCCCCTTTCCGATTCCGTGGTGAATTTGAAAGCCCCGATTGTGATTAACATTTACAATCAGCATGCAAAGCAGGTGATTCTGGAGGATGCGGAATATCCTCTTCGCTACCGGCTTTTTGACGGCCGCTGATGAGAAGGAGGGAACTGCTTTGCTGGTGATTAGCAGAAAAGTATCGGAATCCATCCTGATCGGCGACAATATTGAAATCCGCATTTCCGAAATCAGCGGCGATCGGGTCAAGCTGGCGATCAGCGCGCCGAAAGACGTTCGCATCACGCGAAAAGAGCTGCTGGAAACCGCTTCTATCAACCGAGAAGCCGGCGAAAAACTGCAGGCGCAAACTTTAGCCGAGCTGAAAGATTTATTAAAACAAAAAGAATGAAAATTTTCTCATCTTGATACTAAACTTTTCCAAATCCGCACCGAAATATAGATTAGAACCTAAAACAAAAACGGTTCTCACATTCGCTTGGTATCTCTTCCCGCAGGGCAGGGCCCGCTCTAGTGGGAGTGGTGCATAAATCAAAAGGCAAGGGCACGGACGCCCTTTCCCTATACCGCAGATTTCCTGCGGAATAAAAACAAAATTTCAGGAGGAAAAAATTATGCGTATTCAGCACAACATTTCCGCGATTAACGCGAACAGACAGCTGGGCATCAACAACAACAGCGTTGCGAAGAACCTTGAAAAGCTTTCTTCCGGCTACAAAATCAACCGTGCGGGCGACGACGCTGCCGGTCTTGCGATTTCTGAGAAGATGCGTTCCCAGATCCGCGGCCTGGATCAGGCGACCAACAACGCCAACGACGGTATCTCTCTGGTACAGACCGCTGAGGGCGCTCTGAACGAGACTCACAGCATTCTGCAGAGAATGAAGGAACTGGCTACCCAGTCCTCCAACGGCACCTACCAGAACGACGTTGACCGTGAAAACATCAGTAAAGAAGTTGACGCTCTGAAGAGCGAAATCGACAGAATTTCCACTTCCACCAACTTCAACAAGATCAACCTGTTAAACGGTAATCTGGGTTCTTATGGTTTTTCTTCTGTAGATACTACTGCTACGGACATTAAGAATGTTTCTTTCACTGGTGGAAAGCTTTCCAAATCCACTGAATCCTTTCAAGTAGCAATCGATGCTACAGGTGATTTCAGTATTAGTGGTACAAAGTATGATAAAGCCGGTACTGCTACAGCTACCGCCGGTGTTACATTTGAAAAATCCGTCAAAGGAGATACTACTACATTTACTGCTGTAGTAGATAAGTCTGTTGCAACTGCTGAGGAAGCTGAACAGTGGACAGGAGTTTCTATTTCCGTAACTCGTAATCATCAGGATTCTGGTACTTACACTGCTGGTAATAAGGTAATTACAACTGATGCTGTTGGCACAAAAGGACTGACTTTACAGATTGGTGCTGGTGCTACATCTGATCAGCAGGTATCTCTGAATATTGCTGATATGAGTTCCAAAGGTTTGGGTATTACAACTGTCGATGTATCTTCACAGGATAATGCTCTGGCTGCTATTGACACGATCGAAAGCGCGATCAATCAGGTTTCCGGCACTCGTGCTGACTTGGGTGCTCTGCAGAATCGCCTCGAGCACACCGTGAACAACTTGGGTGTGACCAGCGAGAACCTGACCAGCGCCGAGAGCCGCATCCGCGACGTCGACATGGCGAAGGAAATGATGGAGATGACCAAGAACAATGTTCTGACTCAGGCTGCGCAGTCCATGCTGGCTCAGGCCAACACTCAGCCCCAGAGCATCTTGAAGCTCCTCCAGTAATTGACTTTCTTTTCGAACTTGATTTAGCTTACCCGGAAACGGGATTGAGAAGGCAGACAGCTTCGGCTGTCTGCCTT
>JAEXDU010000013.1 GCA_023401495.1 Bacillota bacterium | reverse complement strand
GAGAAAAGCGCTCTTGATCAAAAGACGCATGAATTAGCGTATATTGCTGTTCTGGTATCGACAAAGATGTATGGAGGACTGCCGTTTCATATTCACCGCGCAACAGAGCTCGGCGCAAGTAAAGATGAGATCAAAAGCGCCATGCTGGTATCTATGCCAATTGTCGGCATACAGGTTGCGGATGCATTGCCCTATTTGACTGAGATGACGGAAAAATAAATATCACATAAAATTCAGCGAAACGGGTCATCCGGAAAATTCACCCATTATCAGAAAACGATACAGAAAAACAGCATCCTTTTTTGTCCTTTTTCAGGCAAAGAAGGGATGCTGTTTTTTCATATGGAGTTTATCCGTAGTCTAGTCGGCTTTACAAAAAGAAAAACGCCGTGTCAGGAGCAGACTTCAAAAGGGTGTTGCAGCGAGAGCGGCAAAGCGATCCGTATCCCGTTGTTCTTTGTTCGTATCCATCCCAATAACCGCGCAAAACCTCATTATGATTGATCGTCAGAAAGAAAGCGCCACAGAATATGCGCATTCATAACAAAACCGTACTTTTCATATAATCTCTGCGCCGCAGCATTCCCATCAATTATTTTTACTTCTACATGCTTTGCACCGCATTCATGAAAGGATTTCATTGCCCAATCCATCAGCACCGCTCCATAGCCCCTGCCGCGGTATTCCTCTTTGATAATCAGATAATCGAGCTTTCCTTTTTCTCCGTGTATATCGATCTTACAAAATCCAACGATTCCGTCTGATTCCTCTATTGCGAAGATCATCGACGTTTTGCTGTTCAGAGCTTCCCGAAACAGCTCCAGCGTATCCTCGATAGGGCGCCCCGGGTAGGATCCCGAATGATGGGCGGAAACCCGATTGTGGTATTCTGCAAGAGCCTCTAAACATTCCGCTAACCGATACACTTCGCCGGGCAGTATGTTTTTTGTTGTCATAACAGCCACCTCTCTTTGAACAATATCAATATGGAATACACACATAGCAATCATGGAATATGCTTGTATCAATATTTTAATACGGCGAGACGTCCTCGTAAAGCAGATGCTGATTCCTTTGGCCGGCTGCCATATGATTTGCACGGATATCAATATGGGGCCGGGGGATACGCCTTTAAGTTCCAAGCTAAAAAAGAAAGGTGAACGGCCGAAGCTGTTCACCCTGATTTCTTTATTCCGCCTTATTCTTAAACGGCAGTATCATCCGAAGTGTCTTTTTCCTCCTGATGGTCGGAAATGCGGTAGCACAGCGTCATCAGGCTGTCGTTCAAATGGACGTTTTCCACTACAGCGTCCGGGTACTTCATCGAAATATCAAAATGACTGAAATTCCAGAAGCTGCGGATACCGAGGCCGTATAGCTGCTCAGAGAGCTTTTCGGCGCTTTCCCGCGGGATGCAGAGGATCGCCATGGCTGGCTGCTCCGCCTCGCAGAATTCTTTCAGGCGCTGTGTGTCGGTTACCGTAATGTCGTTGATCTCGGTTCCGATTTTCGACGGCGAGTTGTCGAAGATTCCCACCAGCTGGAATCCCTGCGTGGTAAAGGCCATATGTAGCGCCAGAGCCTGTCCCAGATTGCCGGCTCCAATCAAAATGGCCTTGTAAGAGTTCGAAAGCCCGAGAATTCCCCCGATTTCCCGCTGCAGCTGATCGACAATGTAGCCGTAGCCCTGCTGTCCGAATCCGCCAAAGCAGTTTAAATCCTGGCGGATTTGAGAAGCGGTCAGACCCATTTTCTCAGACAGTTCTTTGGAAGAGATACGGGTCATCCCCATTTTTTTCAGATGCGTTAGAAAGCGGTAATAACGCGGGAGCCGCCGGATCACGGACATGGAAACGTTTTCCCGTTTAGACATTCAGTCCACCTCCAATAATTTTAAGTATTCCTTTGATACAAATTGCCCACAAAACAGTGAAAAGAAACTTTCAGTTTCTCCCCGCCTACGGCGGGGGAGAAAGCTCTTTTTCGCCCGTTTTATGAAAGATTAGTACACTTAGATAACAAATTGATGAATCATTGTCAAAACAATCAGGTGCAAAGGGTAAAACACGTAGAAAAACCATTTGCCCGCAGGGGAAGTGCCGCGCTGCCCGTTGTAGCAGAGCAGCAGGGGAACAGCCAGAAGAAGCCCGAACTGGAAGAATCCGCCCCACGGCGGCGCGTCGCTGAGCAGGGAATTGCTCCAGGCCAAAAAACCGGCGGTGGCCGCGGCAGCCCCCGTGAACAGAAGCATCTGACGCTTTGGGTCAAGCCGGTGTTCTGCGAAAATCATCGTAAAGATCACCGCAAAGACCGACCAGTCGCCGAAGGAAGCCAGCAGCATCAGAAGCATCAAGCCCAGCCACCAAAAAGGCTGATGCCGCATCCTGTCCAGAATCGAAAGAGAAAGAAGAGCGAACAGGAGTGTAAACAGCACGTTCAGGCGAACAGGGGTAGACAGGACATTCAGGTTTCCCGTCATAAAATAGTGATAGGGTATCTGAGAAATCACCGCGAAGACAGCCAGCCTCGCCGCATATCTGGTACGGCTGCGGGTCTGGTAATATCCCTGCGCGATGAAAAAGCACATGATTGGAATTGTGGTTCGCCCGATCACGTGGAGAAGCTGGCCGGGCGCACTATAAGTTCCCAAAAACAGCCATGCAAAATGGTCCGCCAGCATGGCGGCTGCTGCAATCAGCTTCAGGGAATGCGCGGTAAAACCACGATAAGCGTTCTTTTTCAATCGGCTTGTCTTTCCCTTCTGTTGGGATGAGGGTCTCTGTTCGTGCAGAGAAACTAAAAACAAGTGAAACTTATTATGAAGTAAAACGAAAAGCTTGTCAATGCCTTTCAAAGAATCAAACACGAGATCGATAAATTTTTATCGTTCAATTAGACGATATTTATACGTCTGCGCCCAAAATTGGAAAAAACTGTGAATATCACATCACTCCAAGCTGCTTCAGACCGAAAATCAAAAGAAACATGGTCAGAATGGAACAGATGGAGGTGTAAACCACCAGCTGACCTGCGAGCTTGCCGTCAGAGCCCATCTGCTGCGCCATCGTGTAAGAAGATACCGCCGCGGGAGCGCCCAGCATGCCCGTCAGCGACGCCAGCTCTTCATTGCGGAAGCCCAACGCGACGGCGATGGAAAGAAAAAGCAGGGGAGCGAGAATCAGCCTGTTGAATACACCGATTGTCAGCGGCTTGCGGTAGGCCCGAGTGTCGGCGAACGAGAAGGAAGCGCCCAGACCGATCAAAGCCAGAGGAGTAGCCGAACCGGCAATATCGCCGACGATTTTCTCCGCCACGTTCGGCAGGCGGATTCCGAAAAACAGGCAGATCAGACCCAATACCGCGCCGATGATGAGCGGGTTTGTAACGATCTTTTTTGCAATCGAACCAATCTGGATTTTCTGGCCGCGGAACACTTCCAGCAGAATTACAGAGAGAAAGTTGTACATCGGCACGATCAAAGAGATCAAAAGAGCCGTGATTCCGGCTTTCTCCGGGCCGAACAGCGAAGCGGTGACCGGCAGGCCGAAAATAACGAAATTGCTGCGGAACGAAGCCTGCGCCACAGCGCCCCGCTGGCGATTGTCTTTCAGCGTCAGCAGAACGATCAGGATCGATAAAAAATACATGCACAACATCGCGATAAAGCCGTAAATCATCAGACGCGGACGCACCATACCGCTCAGGTGTGTTTGATAGATATTGTAAAACAGCATGGTCGGCAGAAAAATACGGAAAACCAGATTGTTCAGCTGGTCTACCGTTTGCTCGCTGACCATTTTTCTTCTTTTTACGAAGTATCCCAGTGCCATCAAAATACAAAGAGGGGCGATTACCTCCGCAGATAAGATCAGATTATCCATTCAAGCCGTTGTGTCCTTTCCAGAGGAAGGGCGCGGGGAAAATCGGTACTTCCTCCAGTGATTTTTATTGGAACTGTCATCGGGGCAGCGATTTCCTCCTCTGTATTTGGCGGGAGAAATCAATGCAATTTTTTCAATTATAGTATATTTTATAACAAATGGCTATACCCAACGGGGGCTATGGCAAAAAAATATCATGCAATATCTGCTGTGGAAACTTCTATTTTCGGACAAATCCATAAAAACTATCTGATTTTCCCAAAGGGAGAGCGAACGAAGAATTCTGCAATCAAAATATAAATAAGTGGGGGATTACTTGCATAAACAAGAGCAAGTTTCCCTTTTTTTGCATCTTATGGTAGGGAAAGGAGCGTTATCATGTCTACCAGAAAAGGAATCGATGTCTACAATGGGACAGGTAAGGTTGACTGGCCGCTTGTAAAAGAAGCCGGGTACGACTTTGCCATGATAAAATCCAGCGAAGGACACACACTGGCAGATCAAAGCATGAGTGAAAACCTGACAAAGGCCGCGGTGGCCGGGCTGCATACCGGCGTTTATCACTGGCTGCATGCCGTTACAACAGAAGAAGCGGCAAAAGAAGCCGCGTTTTTTCTCAACGTGGTCCGGGGCTGCAAAATGGAATACCCTGTGGCTTTGGATGTGGAACAGGATACTATTCTGAGACTTCCGCGAGATCAACTGACGGATATTGTAACGGCCTGGTGCAATCAAGTGCAGCAGGCCGGGTATTACGTGGCAGTCTACGCAAATCTGAACGTTTTGCGAAATCATCTGGACTGGAGCCGAATCAAACAGTTCGATCTGTGGCTGGCTCAATATCATACGCAAATGTCGAATGAATTCCCCGCATCTATTTGGCAGCACAGCAATACGGGGCGTGTGCCCGGTGTGAAAAATGGAACGGGAGATGTTGATTTAAACCTTTCCTTTAAAGATTATCCCGAAATCATACGCAGGGGAGGCTTTAATAATTTTCCGGCGACCGCACCTCCGGTACAGACAGATTCCCCTCTTTCTCTTGACACCAGAAGCAAGGATATGTCCCCGGGTGAAATTTACACTGTTCTGGCCAGATGCAAAGAAAAACCGGAAGTAACTGTAACGGGCCGGGATGTCATCCAGGCTTCGGAGCCGCGTCTGGACGCAAAGGGGCGCGGGTGGCTGATCGATGTTACGGCGCTCAAGCCGCCGGTGCGCCACGCGCACATTCAGGTACGATCAAAGGAAGAAACCGCCAACTGCAATTTCAATGTTTTGTAAGCGGTGTCTGGGGGCGAAAATATGGACAAAATCAAAGCCGGTCTGGCTGCCATGTTTGCGGTGCTTTCCGCCCGGCTTGGAATCCTCGCGGTTCCCGTTTATCTTTTGGTCTTTTCCAGTCTGGCCGACTATATTACAGGGATCATGGCTTCTATTTACCGAAAAGAAGCGGTCAGTTCCTACCGAAGCATCCGGGGGATCATTAAAAAGATCCTCATGTGGGCTTTGGTGGGGGTAGGGGTCGCAATCGATTACCTGCTGATGTATGCGGGCAGTCAGACCGGAGTGCAGCCTGTTCCGGTCCGCTTTGCGGTGGCCTCTCTGGTCGCTGTCTGGCTGACGGTAAACGAGCTGCTGAGTATCCTGGAAAATATTCAGGCGGCCGGCGTTGCGCTTCCACCCTTTTTAACACGGATTCTGCAGGGAATCCAGAAATACGTTGAAGAGCAGCAGGACGATACGCAGCCAAAAGAATAAAGGAACAACAGAAAGCGCCTTCCTCCAATCTACTGCGGAGAAAGGCGCTTTCATTTACAAAGTAAAATCATCCATATCGTATTCCCGCAGGGGGGGCAGCGCGCGCGGGGTGCGCATCAGCGGATCATAAGCAAAGCGGCGGCAGGAGCCGTCCTCTTTGATCGTCAGGCCTTTGGAACACTTGGGCTCCTCTTCGGTTCCTGTATTGTGGCTGCAATAATCGCAGTTTATTTCAATTTGACTTCCGAACAATTTTTTTTTCAGACCGAACAAAACAATTCCTCCATTGATTGGCAGGCCAATGCTGGTGCCTGTGACATTTTAACAAGTATTCTTTTGAAGCTTTCTTCTTCACAATGAGTGAGAAGAACAATCGTTTTCTGCGTGAATCCTCCGCTAGAGTTTCTGTTGGCGCAGGATTTGCCCTTATGGCGGGATGAAAAAACTTTTTTCATTTTAGTACAAAGGAGCAAGTTTTCAACGGGTTCCCCCGCATGAGTTTCCGCTTGCGCGGGCTTGCCCCTCAGGCCGGGGCAGGCCCTTACTTTCTTGACGAAAAGAAAGTAAGCAAAGATTCGCCCAAGGACACCTTGGAAATCCGTTTTGGGGAACAATGCCTGCTCCCACAAAGAAAGCTACTGTAAAGGCGCTCCAATGAAAGTGCCCACTCGCCTTGCAAGTGAAAACAGAAAGCTTTCTGCTTTCGTTCGGCGGCGGTCTCTTTCAGAGCGCTCTCGTCAGCCTGCAGGAATGCTGCCTTCGGCAGCAGGCGCGATGCGCCGGGTGGCTATTGCCGCTAAAACTGTTAGCTAAAGTGTCACCCATATGTACACAATATCCGATGCTTTTTTTGGTTCGGTTTCCAAAGAAGAAAAGATCCTTTAAAGCAAAGAAGGCGGCCCGTACCAGAAAAGTGCGGCGCAGCCGCACCCAAAAAACTGCGAGCCAACGAGAGCGCTCTGAAAATGCCCGCCGACGGACGAAAACGCTAAGCTTTTGATTTACAGTAGTTAGGAGAGTGGGCATTTTCATTGGAGCGCCTTACGGATAGCTTTCGTTTCCGCCGTCAGGGATCGTTCCCAAAAACGGATTCCAAAGGTGTCCTTTGGCGAGCCTTTGCTTACTTTCGCCTCGTAGCGAAAGTAAGTGCCCGCCCCGGCACGAGGGGCATGCCCTGCGCCAGCAGAATTTCCTCGTGAGGCAACTCACAGAAAAAACCGCTCTTTCTACCAAGATAAAAAGAAAGAATTTATCCTGTGGGGCAACCCACAAAAATTGCTCTTTCATACCTAAAAAATGAAAAAAGATATCTCTGACACGAAAGCAAAGCTAAGCTTTTAAATTATTATAGCATGATTTCTTCCGGAATTCCAGCCTTTCCGCCCCAACAGAGCAAAGCAGAACGATGCACAGTACCACCAGCGCAGCCGCCGCAGCGGGGGTGCCGGAGAGCTCCCCGTTCAGAGCGCGGGAGGTGTTTTCGAAAGCAGGAGCGGCCTGAGGGAAAATCTGGAAAAGAACAACGGCAAAAATAGCCGAGAAAATTCCTTTGATCAGTTGGTGGGCGAAGAACATCGAACGCGAAAACGGAATTTTTGTCAGGGACGACAACACCTGAAAATGAACGCACAGTCCTCCCCAGCCCATGGCGAAGGCAAATAACATCGCACTTCCGCCCAGAGCAGCAATGTCGAAGCAGCCGCCGGTTACCTCCATAATCACCGAGAGAGCGGCGCCGCATACGGCGGAGGGCATCCCAAGGCGAAGCAGAAATTGTGCCAGAAAAGCGGCGGCCCCAATCTCGCGCAGCAGCGCGATCAGCACGGAAAACAGAATCACAAAGGCGCACAGATTCATGGTTCCTCTCGCGGCGTCCACTGTGGAATCAATCAGCGGCGAAGAGCTGTACTTGGCCTTTTGTGCGGGCGCTGTGGAAAGCGATTCCTTCGGCTCCGAAAATTTTAAAAGAAATCCCAGCAAAATGGAGGCTCCCAGCTGGGCGCAGAGCAGAAGGGCCCCGGCGGTGGGATTGCCCAGCAAGCCGACCCCGACCACGCTGATGACAAACGCCGGCCCCGCATTGACGCAGAACGAAGCCATGCGGGCCGCCTGACGGTCGGTAATGCTGCCCTGCTGGTGCAGAGCGGCGATTCCCCGCGCTCCGACCGGGAATCCGCCAATCATGCTCATCAGGATAGTGGCGGCGGTGCAGCCGGGCAGACGGAACAAAACCCTTGTTACAGGGCCAAGAAACTTACCCATCGCGTCAGAAATTCCCGATTTTACAAGGTAGGTGGAAAGCGCCATAAACGGGAACAGGGAAGGCACCAGAATAATCAGGCAGTACTCCAGCCCCCGGATGGCGCCCGACGCAGCCGCGGCAGGCAAAAACAAAAGCCCCGCTCCAAAGGCGGCGGCGAACAGTGCGGAAAATATTTTACCCGAATACATATACTTCACCTCAAATCATGTATATGAATCCGGGTGATTTTTATATCACGAATCGCATAAGTTTATAGTAATCTCCCATAAAAATATGGAATTGGGGCAGGTGTTTCTCCTTGCCGACGGCAGGAAAGAAACGCCTGGGCTTCCATTTTGATTCGCGGAGTTTTTGGTATGATGCAGAAAGAAAATCATGGGATGAGGTGTCGCGGTGAAGAAAAAGCAAGTGAACGTGCCAAGCCTTCCTACGCCGTCGCTGCTCAGCGGATTCCGCATGGAAATCAGCGGTAACCGCGAGGCGGTTTTAGAGGGCTGCGGCGGCGTTTTGGAATACAGCGAAGAAGCGATACGGGTGCGCGCGGGGAAAATGAGCGTCCGGTTTACGGGGCGGAACCTGAAGATCAAATGCCTGACGGCGGATTCCCTTGTGGTGGAGGGATACCTGACTGGCCTGGAATTTATAACGTGAGGTGTAACAATGGGGTCGATTGCTTTTGTGCGCTGGATTCTGGGATGGGTAGATTTTCAAATCCGCCCGCGCAGAAAGGGTGCTTGTGAGCGCTTTCTGAATCTGTGCGCCCGGCAGGGCGTGGCCCTTTGGCGCATCGGGCGCTCGGAGGAGTTTTTCACCGCGGCCATCGCGGTCGGGCGGTACGAAGACCTGCGTCCGATTGCGCGCAAGGCCGGGGTGCGGCTGAAATCGGGCAAGCGTCATGGACTGCCCTTCCTGTGGAAAAGGGTTTCTTCCAGAAAAGGGATTCTGGTGGGGATGGTCGTATTTGCCGTGACGTTGCACATATTCTCGATGTATGTGTGGAGCGTTCAAGTGACGGGGAATACCAGCATTCCAAGCGATCAGATCCTTACGGAGGCGAAAAATCTGGGGCTTTCTCCCGGCGCGCTGAAAAGCCGGCTGGAATACCAGGAGCTGCAGCGCCGGCTGATGATCGCTTTCCCCGATGTTTCGTGGCTTTCGGTCAATACGCAGGGCTGCATGATCGAAATCGCGCTGGAAGAGCGGATCAAGCATCCCGAAGCGGAGAATCAGGAGAAGATCAGCAACCTCAAAGCGTCCGCTTCCGGGCAGATCATCAAGCTGGAGGTAACCGGCGGCGCTTTGCAGGTGAAGGTAGGCGACGCGGTCGTCAAGGGCCAGCTGCTTGTCAGCGGCATTGCGGAGGATGCCACCGGCGGAACGCGGACGATGCGCTCTTCCGGCAAAGTCATCGCAGAAACCGAGAAAAGCCTTGTGGCCGAAATTCCCATAAAACAGACCGTTCAGCGCCCGACCGGCAAGCAGATCGTTCGCCGCAGCGTGCGGATTTTCGGTCTGGAGCTGCCGCTGTCCCTCACGGGCCGCCCGCAGGGGGAATACCAAAAGGAATCGCAGCGCGTTACGCTCAAAGGCAAAACAGGCGACCTGCCGATTTCGCTTTATACCGAAACCTGGTCGGAGCAGACGAACGAAGAAATTACCCTGACCGAGGCACAGGCAGAAGAGCAGGCCAGAGCAAAGATAGAGGAATTAAAACAGCAGGAATGGAAGGATGTCAAAATCCTTTCGTCCAACCTTTCCGGGAAAATCGAGGGGGATGTTTACCGCATGACACTGTACTGCCAATGCGAGGAAAATATTGCGCTTGAATCAGAAATTCTGTTTAAACCATAAAAATTTTGTGAATAATTTTATTGAATTTTTATTGTATTTCTGATGACGGATGGTGCGAATCATGTTATAATATACAAGAAATGCAGAGATGGCGAAAGGTGAAAGAATGTTTGAACAACGCATCAATATAGATCGCATGGAGCAGGCCGTCGCACTTTTCGGCAGCTTCGATGAAAATATTAAGCTGGTAGAAAAGGAATATCAGGTCAGCGTCATCGGGCGCGGGGCGGAAATCAAGGTTTCCGGCGAACCTGAAAATGTAGGAAAGGCGGTTCGCGTCATCGAAAGCCTTCTTTCACTGATCAACAGAGGGGAAGCGCTCAGCGAACAGAATGTGCGCTACTGCATCTCGCTGATCAACGACGGCAGCGAAGAAAAAATCGAAACTCTGGCGGGCGACTGCATCTGCATTACGTCGAAAGGCAAGCCCGTAAAACCCAAAACCCTTGGACAGAAGAATTACTGCAATCAGATCCGGCAAAACACCATCACCATTGGGGTGGGGCCTGCCGGTACCGGTAAAACATACCTCGCTGTGGCCATGGCGGTCACGGCGTTCCGCGCTCAGGAGGTCAACCGGATCATCCTGACCCGGCCCGCAGTGGAGGCCGGTGAAAAGCTGGGATTTCTGCCCGGCGATCTACAGCAGAAGGTAGACCCTTATCTGCGCCCTTTGTACGACGCGCTGTTCGATATGCTGGGAGCGGAAACGTACCAGAAATATCTTGAGCGCGGCAATATTGAAGTGGCGCCGCTGGCGTATATGCGCGGCAGAACGCTCGACGACAGCTTCATCATTCTGGATGAGGCGCAGAATACCTCCCCCGAACAGATGAAAATGTTTCTGACCCGACTGGGCTTTAACTCAAAAATGGTCATCACCGGCGATGTGACCCAGATCGACCTGCCGGACGGAAAGCGTTCCGGTCTGAAGGACGTGATGCGCATTTTGAGGAACATTGACGACATTGCGCAGGTCAGATTCAGCGACAAGGATGTTGTGCGCCACCGTCTGGTGCAGGACATCATCAAGGCTTATGAAAAGAATGAAGAGAGCAGGAGATAGAGATGGAAAAGATCAGAGTCATCATTGATAATAAACAAAAGGAAGTGAAAATCCCTACCGGACTTCGGATGCTGATCCGCCGCTGCTGCAACGCGGTTCTGCGGCTGGAAAAGTTCCCCTACCCGGCAGAGATCAGCGTGACCTTTGTCAATAACGAGCAGATCCGCGAGCTGAATCATCAGTACCGCGAAAAGGATGTTCCCACGGATGTGCTGAGCTTCCCGATGGGCGAAAACGGACAGTACGACGAAAACCACGATACGGGAGCAAAAATTCTGGGCGACATCGTTCTTTCGATGGAAAAAGCGGTGGAGCAGGCCGACCGTTACGGTCACAGCCTCGAGCGCGAGGTGGGGTATCTTTGCGCTCATTCCATGCTGCATCTGCTGGGGTATGACCACGAGCAGGGCGGAATGGACCGCGTACGCATGCGCGAAAAAGAGGAGCAGGTAATGACGCAGCTGGGACTGCCAAGTACCAGCAGCTACGTTCTGGATGAGGATGAAGAGTAAACGAAAAAAGCGCTTTCTGAAAAGCCTGAAATATGCTTTTCGGGGCGTGATATACTGTATCAATAACGAACGGAACATGCGGATCCATACAGTGGCGGCGTTGTATGTGTTCGCTTTTTCGTTCTTTTTTGAATTGACCCGCACGCAGTATGCGCTTCTGTTTATCACCTTTGCCATGGTGATGGGAGCGGAGCTGTTCAACACCGTTGCGGAAGAAATTTCAGACATGCTGGCATCCAGCTTTCACCCGGTCGTGCGCATCATCAAAGACCTGGCGGCGGGCGCGGTGCTGGTGTTTGCCGGCTTTGCAGTGGGGGTCGGTCTGTGCTTGTTCTGGCGGCCGGTCGTACTGCTTTCGATTGTGCGGCTGTTTTTATACAATCCGCTGTATCTGTGCGCGCTGGTACTCATTACGGCAGCCGGTATGGTGTATATTCTGCTGGGGCCGGTCGGAATTCGCGATACCCTGCACCGCAATAAAAATAAAAAATCAAATCAGAAATAATAGGATCATAGTCGATGCGCTTCTAATTTGGCCGTTTCCTTTCCGCCGAAGGCGGGGAGAAAACAAAACAGCTATTTTCTGAAAGCGGCATTGCTATAGAAAAAGGAGCATTCGTTTGTCGGAATTGAATCAAATGCAGGAAACTGCCGGAAAAACCGCGTTTATCGCAATCGTAGGGCGCCCCAATGTGGGGAAATCGTCCATCCTGAACCGCCTGCTCGGCCAGAAGGTCGCGATCGTCAGCAGCAAGCCGCAGACGACCCGCACCCGCATTATGGGGGTGCTGACGGAGGGCGACACCCAGCTGGTGTTTTTGGACACGCCCGGCCTGCACAAGCCGCGCACACGCCTGGGGGACTATATGGTCAAATCCGTTACGGAATCCGTTGCGGGCGTGGACGCCTGCCTGCTCGTTGCGGAAGCGGGTACCCGCATCAGTCCCGCCGATCACGAGCTGATGGAAAAATTCAGTTCGATCGGCCTGCCTGCGATTCTCGCGATCAATAAAATCGATATGCTGGGGGATAAATCCCCGCTGATGGCGCAGATCGGCGCGTTCGCGCAGAAATTTGGCTTCGAGGCGGTAGTTCCCGTGTCGGCGAAAGACGGCAACGGCATGACACTGCTCAAGCAGGAGCTGATGAAGCTGGCGCAGCCCGGCGGGCATTTCTTTGAGGACGACACCCTCACCGACCAGCCGGAGCGCGTGCTGGCGGCCGAGATGGTGCGCGAGAAAATCCTGCGCCTGACGGATAAAGAGATCCCTCACGGCATCGCCGTGGCGGTAGAGAGCATGAAAGAGCGCGAGGACGGCAGCGGAATTACCGATATTCAGGCGATCATCTTCTGCGAGCGCGATACGCACAAGGGAATCCTGATCGGCAAGAACGGCTCCATGCTCAAAAAGATCGGCATGTATGCCAGAGAAGACATGGAACGCTTCTTCGACTGCAAGATCAACCTTCAGCTTTGGGTGAAGGTAAAAGAGGATTGGCGCAACCGCGAAAACCTGCTGCGTTCGCTGGGATACGATTCAAACTCGTTCCAGTAACACAAAGAACGCGAAAAATTTGTCAAAAGCTGGCGAACGTTCTTTTATTTTCCTTTCATACTGTTCTCCGAACTGCAAATACTCTTCTTGGGATTCTTTTTTGGGAGGCGTTTTTTGTGGACAGAGAACAGGCTTGGAATGTTTTTCAGCAGACCGGCAGCGTAGAGGCCTATTTGCATTACGCAAGGCTGACGCAGGCCATGAACCAGCAGACTACCGGTCGGCAGCCCGAGGAGGAAGAGTATGCAAATCAATACCGAGGGCTTAGTCCTTATGGAGAAGAGCGTGGGTGAAAGCGACCGGCTCGTTACGGTTTTGACCCGCGACGAGGGAGTCATCCGCGCGTTTGCACAGCAGGCGAAACGCCTGCAGAACCGAAAATTGTCCTCCACACAATTGCTTAGCTATTCCCGCCTTTCTGTTTACAAGGGGCGGGATAAGTACATAATTAACGACGCCTGGCCGATCGAATCCTTTTTTGATCTGCGCCTGGATATGGAAAGGCTGTCCCTTGCCCAATATTTTTGCGAGCTGGCCGTCGTACTGGCTCCCGAAGAAGCGGAGGCGGGGGATTTTTTGCGTCTGATGCTCAATTCGCTGCATTTTCTGGCAAAAGGGCTGCGGCCAGGCCTGCAGCTGAAAGCTGTCGTGGAAATGCGCATGCTGGCGCTGGCCGGGTACATGCCGGACCTTGTCTGCTGCCGCGACTGCGGCTGCTATGAGGCGGATATCATGTTTTTTTTGCCCCGCAGCGGGGGGATCGTGTGCGGGGACTGCTTTTCTCCCGCGCCCCAGCAGGAGGAACCGGCTATTCCGCTGCCGCGCGGCGTGATGACTGCGCTTCGCCACACGATTTACGCGGATTTCGACAAGCTGTTTTCGTTCCGATTGTCGGACGACGGGCTTCGCCTGCTGGCGGATGCCTCGGAACAGTATCTGCTTTGCACGGTGCAGCGGCGTTTTGCCACACTTGATTTTTATCATCAGATGACCCGGCCTTAGCCGGGCGGGAGGAACACTATGGATCAAAAGCTGATTTTTCGCAGGGCAGAGCCGGAAGATTTGCCCCGCCTTTTGGATTTGTATCTCGGTTCCATTGAACTGATGCGCTTTCAGGGGATTGACCAGTGGGATGATGTTTACCCGAGTGAAGATGTTTTAGCGCAGGATATCGCGAATCGGGAATTGTATGTACTGGAGGATGACGATGGGCTGGCGGCCTCCATCGTTCTGAATGAAGATCAGGAGCCGCAGTACCGTTATGTGGACTGGCAGTATCACACCGGCCCCATCGGAGTCATTCATCGCCTTTGTGTCGATGCCGGGCATCAGGGCAAGGGTTGCGGGAAAAAGGTTGCCCGAATGGCGGAGGAGTATTTTCGCGAAAAGGATTACTCTGCCATCCGGCTGGACGCGTTCCCCAAGAATGAGCCTGCGATCCGGCTGTACCGGTCGATGGGCTATGAGTTTTGCGGCAGAATCCTGCTCCGTAAGGGGGTGTTTCACTGCTTTGAGAAGTCTTTGGCGGTGGAGCTGCAGGAAGAACAGCTGCTTTGAACAACAGTAAGAAAGGAACTTCCATGCAAAAATATAACGTTCAGCGGCACAGCGCCGCTGTGGAACTGGATAAAATTTTAAAGCTTCTGGCGGAACAGACCGCCAGCGAGGATGCCTCAGAGCAGGCGCTGGCGCTCGAGCCTGCTGTTTCTACCGACGAGGTGCGCCGCCGCCTGCAAGAGACGGACGACGCGTTCGTCTTAATGGCGAAATTCGGTTCGCCCTCGTTCAGCGGGCTGAAAAACGTCGCGAATCCCCTGCGCCGCGCGCAGGCGGGCGGCGTGCTGAACCTGGTGGATTTCCTGCGGATCGCGGGAGTGCTGCGCACCATGCGTGCGATTTCGGACTGGCGCCGCAAGAGCGAGGGCATGAAAACCACGCTCGACTGGCGGTTTGAATCCGTCGTCCCCAACAAATATCTCGAAGAAAAGATCAACGCGGTCGTGATTTCGGAGGAAGAGGTAGCCGACAGCGCTTCGCCGGAGCTTGCCTCCATCCGCCGCCGCATCCGTGCGGCGTCCTCCCGCGTGCGCGAGCAGCTCGACAAAATGATCCGCTCTACCGCGTACCAGAAATACCTGCAGGACCCGATTGTGACGATGCGCGGCGGTCGCTACGTTGTGCCCGTCAAGGCGGAATGCCGCGGCGAGATCCCCGGCCTGGTGCACGACACTTCCTCCAGCGGCGCGACCGTGTTTGTGGAGCCGATGGGCGTGGTGGAGGCCAACAACGAAATCCGGGTGCTTCAGTCGCGTGAAAGCGCCGAGATCGAGCGGATTTTAGCGGAGCTATCCGCGGAAGCGGGCGGCTTTGCCGATCTGATCATCGAAAGCTACCACGCGGCCGTGGGGCTTGACCTGATATTCGCCAAGGGGCAGCTTGCCTACAAAATGAAGGCAAGCATGCCGAAGGTGAACGATACGGGCCGAATTTTGCTCAATCAGGCGCGGCACCCGCTGATCGACCCCAAGCAGGTCGTGCCGATGAACATAGAGCTGGGCACCACGTTCGACACGCTGGTGATCACCGGCCCGAACACCGGCGGCAAGACGGTCACGCTGAAAACGCTGGGCCTTCTGACGCTGATGGCCATGTGCGGCTTGATGCTGCCTGTGGGCGACAACAGCGAAATTTCGGTGTTCCATCAGGTGCTGGCCGATATCGGCGACGAGCAGAGCATCGAGCAGTCACTCAGTACATTTTCGGCTCATATGACGAATATCATACAGATCATCGAGCAGGCGGACGAGCGCAGCCTCATCCTGCTTGACGAGCTCGGCGCCGGCACCGACCCCGTTGAGGGCGCGGCGCTGGCCATGGCGATTCTGGAGGCGCTGCGCGAACGGCACGCGCGGGTTGCCGCCACCACCCACTATGCGGAGCTCAAGGCCTACGCCCTGCAAACAGCAGGCGTGGAATAGGGCAGCTGTGAGTTCGACGTTGCCACCCTGCGGCCCACGTACCGTCTTTTGATCGGCGTGCCGGGGCGCTCGAACGCGTTCGCCATTTCGAGCCGGCTCGGTTTGAATCAGGGGATCGTCGACCGCGCCCGCGAGCTGGTTTCGGGTGAGGACCGCCGCTTTGAGGACGTGGTTCAGAATCTGGAGCAAAGCCGCCAGAAGTTGGAGGCGGAGCGCCGGCAGGCGCAGGAGCAGAACGCCGAAGCGCGCAGAATCAGCGAAGAGGCGAGGGAATACCGTGAGCGGCTGGAACGCGAGGCCGCAAAAGAGATCGAGCAGGCCCGCGAGCGCGCGGCACAGCTCGTGGCGCGCACCCGCGCGCAGGCTGATGCGCTGCTGGAAGAGCTGGAGGAAATGAAGCGCCAGGGTGCAAAGAGCATGACAGCCGAGCAGCGGGCCAGAATGAAGGCCGGAATACGCGACATGGAAAGCGCCTCCGACCCGGTGAACAAAAAAGAGCCGGAGACCTACGTGCTGCCCCGCCCGCTGAAAGCGGGTGACGACGTGCTGATTTTCGACATCGACAAAGAAGGCACAGTTGTCGAAACTCCGGCACCAGACGACAAAAAAGTACTCGTGCAGGCTGGTATCATTAAGACAAGGGTTCCCGTAGAGAATCTTCGCTTGCTCGAGCAGAAAACCCAGAACCGCAAAGCGCGTCGCAGCGGCACGAGAAATGTGCCGAAACGCTCCGATGCGCCGGTGATGACTGAGGTGGATGTGCGGGGCGAGGATTCGATCGAGGCCGTTATGAGCGTAGACCGCGCGATCGATTCGGCCCTGCTGTCCGGTATTCACCAGCTCACCATTATTCACGGCAAGGGTACCGGTGTGCTGCGCACCGCCGTACAACAGCATCTGCGCCGCCATCCCTCTGTACGAACGTACCGTCTGGGCGTTTTCGGGGAAGGGGAATTCGGCGTAACGATTGTAGAGCTGAAATAGGCCGCCCTAAGGCGGCTTTGGGCCAACGGATCATTGCGCGATAGGCTTGGGCTATACCGGCAAATCGGGCTCCGTATCAAAATGGTAGGGAGCCTGGTCTGCGGGCCGGCTTGTCTGCGGCAGGATTCGATTGGCCTGTTTTTATGGTTGCTTCATTTGAAAAGTGTACTTGTATTTGCGAGGATATTTTTTATTCCCCAAGGCGGGCAGCGAGGGCAGGCAGACGCCTGACGACAACGCAGTGGAATGAAAAACAAGCCGTAAAGACTGGATCATTTTAAAAGGAAGCAACGATAGGAAAACACCGTCTGGAAAGGAGCTGTCTGATTTGCGTACACCAATTCCCCGCTGGGGGCTGATCACCTTAGGGGCTGTTGTCGTTCTCGGGATTGCCGCCTTCATCCCTTACCGGTTGATGATGACGGATGATCTTGCGGGTAAATACAATCCCGCACCGTCACAGGAGCTTCTGCGCTCCGCCACAGCGTCGATCCTCACCGGGGAGCCGGTGGTTTTCACCGAGGAGGAGATCAACGCCTATACCGCGTATCATCTGGAGGATATCCAAAATTATCTGAGTAAGGCCGAATTTCAGCCGAACCAGATTTATCTCACCTTCCCGGAGGAAGACACGGTGACCGCCTATACGCCCGTCACCTGGAAGGGGAAGAATCTTGGGGTCACCTCGCAGTCCAAGGTGGTGTACGACGCGGCGAACGAGTGCCTGAACATTGAGGTGCGGCAGGTGCGGCTGGGCAAGCTGAGCGTTTCGCCAAAGTTTGCGCTGAACCATCTGTTTACAAAAGAACTGCCGAGCGGCATCGTCAGAGAGGACAATCGAATTACTGTAGACTTAAAACCATACCTGAAATCTGAAAAAGCGGTGCAGTCCGGCTTTTCGCTGGGGCAGTTCAAGGTGCAGAAAAACGGCGTTTTATTCCAGGCGAGCAGTACTTTGTCCGATAAGGGCAGCAAATTAAAGGAACAGCTGAAAGAATGGCTGGGCGAAAACTTTACAGGTGATCTGAGCGATTTGGCAGGTCAGCTGCAGGATTATTTGAAAAAGAGCGGATTCGGCGGAAAAACGCTTGACTTTTCCGCCCGATTCCTGTATAATTCACTTCTGTAAAGTAATTGGCTTTACAGAAAGGGACCAACTTTACAGCGAATGAGGGTGCGATATGGCAAAAAATCTGGAAATATCTCTTCTGCTGGATTTTTACGGCGATATGCTCACCGATAAGCAGCGCTGTGTAATCGAGTATTATTATAACGACGATTTGTCCCTTGCGGAAATTGCCGATAACGAGGGCATCACCCGGCAGGGTGTGCGCGACTCCATCAAGCGTGCGGAATTCCAGCTGCTGGAGATGGAGGAACGCCTCGGCCTTGCGCGGCGCTTCCGTGAAATGCGCGAGGGGCTCGAGCAAATCCGCGACGCGGCCGAGCGAATCCGCATTTACAATTCGCAATCCATCTTTTCACAGGATGTGCAGCAGGATGTGTCTCTGATTGAAGACACCGCCCGGCGGCTGTGTGAAGAGTAGACGAAAGGATTTGAATAGCAGTGGCGTTTGAAGGATTGGCGGAAAAGCTCAGCACCGCCTTTAAAAATTTGAAATCCAAGGGCAAGCTGACCGAAGCCGACGTCAAATCCGCCATGCGCGAGGTTCGCCTCGCATTGCTGGAAGCCGACGTTAACTATAAGGTTGCAAAGGATTTTACCAACAAGGTGACCGAACGGGCCATCGGCACGCAGGTGATGGAAAGCCTGACCCCGGCGCAGATGGTCATTAAGATTGTAGACGAAGAGCTCACCGAGCTGATGGGCGGGCAGCAGGCCCGCCTGAACGAAGCCTCAAAGCCGCCCACGATCGTGATGCTGTGCGGCCTGCAGGGCGCCGGTAAAACGACCCACGCGGGCAAGCTGGCCGCCATGCTGAAAAAGCAGGGACGCCGCCCCATGCTGGTGGCGTGCGATATTTACCGCCCCGCCGCGATCAAGCAGCTGCAGGTGGTCGGTTCTCAGGCTGGGGTTCCCGTGTTCGAGCAGGGCAGCACAAAGCCGGTGGACGTTTGCCGCGCCGCGGTGCGCCATGCCAGAGACTACGGCAACGACATTCTGATTCTCGATACCGCCGGTCGTCTGCAGATCGACGAGGCGCTCATGAATGAGCTGAAAGAGCTCAAAGGCGCGCTGGAGCCGCAGGAAATTCTTCTGGTGGTCGACTCCATGACCGGTCAGGAAGCGGTGAACGTCGCTAAAACATTTGACGATCTTCTCGATATTTCGGGTGTCATCCTTACAAAGCTCGACGGCGATACCCGCGGCGGCGCAGCGCTTTCCGTTCGCGCGGTCACCGGCAAGCCCATCAAATACGCGGGCATCGGCGAAAAGCTGACGGATCTGGAAGTATTCCACCCCGACCGCATGGCTTCCCGTATTCTGGGGATGGGCGACGTTTTGACACTGATCGAGGACGTTCAGCAGAGCATCGATAAAAAAACGGCGGAGCAAACCGCCCGCAAGATGATGCAGAACAAGATGGACCTGAACGATCTGCTCGACCAGTTCAATCAGATGAAAAAGATGGGTCCGCTCAAATCCGTGCTGTCGAAGCTTCCGGGCATCGATAAGCAGATCAAGGATGTGGACATCGACGAGCGCATCATGGACCGTTCCGCCGCGATCATCCTTTCGATGACGGCGGAGGAGCGTGAGAATCCTTCTGTGATCAACCCCTCCCGCAAGCGGCGCATCGCCGCCGGCTGCGGCATGAAGGTGGAGGACGTCAACCGTCTGCTCAAGCAGTTTGAGCAGATGCAGAAGATGATGAAGCAGGTCAAGGGTCTCAAGAAAAAGAAAAGGTTCCCCGGAATGCCGGGGATGCCGGGAATGCCCGGGCCGGGCGGCATGCCGTTCTAAGCCCCGCAAAATCAGGGATTTCATTCAAAAAGGACAAAATCCTTTCAAGTGAATCACATATATTCAATTTAGAATCATATTTTGGAGGTTGTTTCGTATGGCAGTAAAGATCAGATTGCGCAGAATGGGCGCTAAGAAAGCTCCCTTTTATCGTATTGTGGTAGCGGATTCCCGCTTCCCCCGCGATGGCCGTTTCATTGAAGAGATCGGCTACTACAATCCCATGGAGGAGCCCTCTGTTGTGAAGGTAGACGCGGAAAAGGCGAAGAAGTGGATTGCGAACGGCGCTCAGCCCACCGATACCGTGAAAGACCTGTTCAAGAAGCACGGAGTGATTTAAAAGATCGGAGGAGATCTACCGATGGAGAAATTACTGGTTACGATCGCTCAGGGGCTCGTCGAGCATCCCGAAGCCGTTACCGTGCAGGTGGACGAGCCGTCTGAGGACGGCAACGTCGTATACCATCTGCATGTGGCAGAGGATGACATGGGCCGGGTGATCGGCAAGCAGGGGCGTATTGCCAAAGCGATCCGCGTGGTAATGCGTGCCGCAGCGACCCGCACCAATGACAAGGTTTCTGTCGAGATCGACTGATGAACCAAGACTGTAACATGCCCTGTCCCGAACGGGAGGCCGGCTTTGTTGCAGTCTTGTTTTAAGCATGGAACAAATTCAGGCGGATTGGTAGCAAATTCCGCCGTGCAAAAACAGACTATGCAGCTTCTTCCTCTGCCTTCGGTGAGGGGGAAGCGGTATGGTCTGGAATCAATTGGCTATGAGGAGGAAGGCAATGCTGCAGCAATATTTGGAGGCAGGAAGAATCGTGGGGACACATGGGATAAAGGGTGAGCTTCGCATCGAGCCCTGGTGTGATTCCGCGGAGTTTTTGTCTCAGTTCCGCACGCTGTACTGGGACCCGAACGGAACATCTGCTGTGAAGGTGCTTTCCGGCCGGGTGCATAAGCGCCTGCTTCTTGCAACTCTGGAGGGGATCACCTCGGCCACGCAGGGCGATACGCTGCGCGGGCGGGTATTGTACCTGAGCCGTGCGGATGTGCGTCTGCCGAAGGGAACCTGGTTTGTACAGGACCTGCTCGGCCTGACCGTTCTGGATGTCGATACCGGCAAGGAATACGGCAAGCTGACGGATATTCTGAAAACCGGTGCGAACGACGTATACCAGGTCACCTCGCCGGAAGGAAAAACGTATCTCGTTCCCTCCATTCCGCAGGTGGTTCTGGAGCGTGATCCGGAGGGCGGGGTTGTGAAAATCAGACCGATCAAGGGGATTTTTGACGATGAGGATTGATCTGTTGACCCTGTTCCCCGACATGTGCGAAACGGTGATGGCGGAAAGCATCGTGGGCCGGGCCCGTAAAAAGGGCGCGCTGCAGGTGTGCTGTCATCAGATTCGCAATTACGCCTACGACAAGCACTCCCGCGTCGACGACTGTCCGTTCGGCGGCGGAATGGGGATGCTGCTCATGGCGGAGCCGATCGCGGAGTGCATCGACGATCTGGTGCGCCATCTTGGCAAAAAACCGCATCTTGTCTATATGTCGCCGCAGGGCACCGTTTTGACGCAGAAAAAGATGAAGGAACTGGCCGGACACGAGAATCTTGCGATTCTGTGCGGCCATTATGAAGGGATCGACGAGCGGATCATCGACCGCTATGTGGATGAACAGATTTCCGCGGGGGATTATGTCCTTACCGGTGGCGAGCTGCCGGCCCTGATTCTCGCAGACGGCGTCAGCCGACTGATTCCCGGCGTGCTTTCCGATGATTCCTGCTTTGAGGAAGAGAGCCATTTCAGCGGTCTGCTGGAGTATCCGCAGTATACGCGCCCGGCGAACTGGCGCGGCCTGCAGGCGCCGGAGGTGCTGCTTTCGGGGCATCATGCCAACATAGAGAAATGGCGCAGAGAGCAGTCTTTGCTGCGAACCTGGAAGAATCGTCCGGATCTGCTCGAAACGGCCGATTTAGACGAAAAGGACAAAAGATACCTCGCCGCACTTTGTGAAAAAGAGCGGGATTCTTCCGCGAACGAATCAAAATAGAACGCATAGTATAGAATATTCGCAGTGAAGATGTTAGAGGGTACAAAAGTTTTCAACAATCGGGGCAAACTATACAAAGGGATTGCCTGTCCTAAACAGCGTATAGGGCATCAATCCAAAATTAGCCTTCCTTTCTTGACGGCGTTTTCTATTGTGATATAATGACTATGACTTAAAAAATAATGTCAGTTTGTATATTATTATGATGTGAGATGTTTTTCGGGTTAGAAGCTACATTTTGATGCTAGGAGTGAATTTTGAATGTGTGTGAAAGAAGTATTGGTTCAGAATCAGGTAGGGCTGCATGCTCGTCCGGCAACCTTTTTTATTCAGAAAGCCAACGAATTTAAATCCTCGATTTGGGTGGAAAAAGAAGAGCGCCGTGTGAACGCGAAAAGCCTCTTGGGCGTACTGTCCCTGGGGATTGTCGGCGGTACCGATATTCGCATTATTGCTGACGGTTCCGATGAGCAGGATGCTGTCGACAGCCTGGTTGCACTGGTGAAATCCGGCTTTGCGGAGTAAGAACCTGTTGCTGGTATGAACTGCTGAGCGCCGGCAGCCGGCGGGAATCCGGGTTTTTATTGGAAAAGGCTGAGGCCGGCGATTTTTGGGCAATTCAAGGCACCGCTTTGGCGGTGCTTTTTTGTTATGCCGGGTGTTGATCCCGGTTCTGAATGATTTGGAAACGGAATGGCAATGCCATTGGAAAGAATAGGAATTTCCTCCTCCATGATAAGAGGGGAAAATCACCACTTTCAAATCAATTTGCTTTGAGGGTGGCCGGGTGCCAAAGAGGCATTCCGAAAAAGACACAAGGAAAGGGGGAGAACACTTGGAGGATCATAAAAAAGAGCTGCGCCAAAAGGCGATGCGCCTGCCGCTGACGCCGGGCGTCTACCTGATGCGCGACAAAGGCGGCACGATCATCTATGTCGGCAAGGCCAAAGCGCTGAAAAACCGGGTCAGCCAGTATTTCGGCTCGGAAAAGAACCACGACGACAAGGTGCGCCGCATGGTGTCCAACGTACAGGATTTTGAATATATCCTCACCGACAGCGAGTTTGAGGCGCTGGTGCTCGAATGCAGTCTGATTAAGCAGTATACGCCCAAATACAATATTCTGCTCAAAGACGACAAGGGCTACCATTATATCCGCATCAGCGGGGGAGAGTGGCCCAGAATCTCTGAGGCAAAGCAGCTTGTCGACGACGGCGCGGAATATATTGGCCCTTATGTCAGCTCGTGGTCGGTCAAGCAGGCGGTGGACGAGGCGCTCAAGATTTTCCGCCTGCCCTCCTGCAGCCGCCGTTTTCCGCAGGACATCGGCAAAGGGCGGCCCTGTCTGAATTATTATATCAAGCAGTGCTGCGCTCCCTGCCGCGGCCGCATGAAGCCGGAAGAATACCGCGAAGCCGTTTCGGAGGCCGTGGATTTCCTGCGCGGCGGCAGCGCCGAATCCATGAAGCGCCTGACGGAAAAAATGGAGCAGGCGGCGGAGAATCTCGAGTTTGAATATGCCGCCAGAATCCGTGACCGCATCGTCGCCATAGAGAAGATGCGCGAGCGGCAGAAGGTGGTTTCCATCCGTGTGCCGGAGCAGGACGTGATCGCCCTTGCGCAGGGCCCCGGCAGCGCTTGTGTAGAGGTCTTTCGTTTTCGCGGCGGCAGTCTGGTGGACCGCGAAACCTTCCTTTTGGGAGAAGTCGGCAATTCCAAGCAGGCCCGCAGCGAGTTTTTGGAGCGATATTATTCCATGCGCGATCAGATTCCCCCGCGCCTGACGCTGGACGGGCCGGTGGAAAATGCCGCTCTGCTCGAAGAGTGGCTGACGCAGAAGGCCGGGCGGAAGGTGAATATCACCGTGCCGCAAAAGGGGGAGCAGGCGCAGCTGGTTGAAATGTGCCGCAGCAATGCAGCGGAGCAGCTCGCGCAGCAGACGGGCCGAACCGGGCGGGAAGCCTCCGCTCTGGATGAGCTGGCTCGCCTTCTGGGTTTGGAGAATCCCCCGCAGTATATCGAGTCCTACGATATTTCAA
Source organism: Bacillota bacterium (assembly GCA_023401495.1). GTDB lineage: Bacteria > Bacillota > Clostridia > Oscillospirales > Acutalibacteraceae > Faecalispora. The sequence continues at coordinate 5,243 of JAEXDU010000013.1, read as the reverse complement.
ACCTTGCAGGCGGTGATAACGTGGCCGGTATGGTCGTGTTTGAAAATGGGCGCCCGCTCAAATCCGCGTACCGCCGCTTTCAGATCAAAAGCTTTGAGGGGCAGGATGATTACGGCGCCATGCGCGAAGTAATTGGCCGCCGTTTGGGGGAATACTACCAGCATAAGGACAGCGGAGAGGGCTTTGGCCGCCTGCCGGATCTGATTTTGCTCGATGGCGGCAAGGGGCATGTTTCTGCGGTTCGCCCGATTTTGCAGCAGTATGGGCTGGAAATTCCCCTGTTCGGCATGGTAAAGGACGACAAGCACCGCACCCGTGCCATCGCAAAGGACGGCGGAGAGATTTCGATTCACTCCAACCGCAGCGCCTTTACGCTGGTATCCACCATTCAGGATGAGGTTCACCGTTTTGCGATCGGCTACCACCGCCAGATGCGAAAGAAGAACACCATCTCCAGCACTCTGACGGGCATCCCCGGTGTCGGTAACGCCCGGGCAAGGGCGCTGCTGCGGCATTTCCGCACCATTACCGCGATTCGTGAAGCGGATTTGGAGCAGCTGTGCGGGGTAAAGGGGATGACCCGCCCCGCGGCCCAGACGATTTACGAGTATTTTCACCCGGATTCGGGGGAAAAAGATAGCGGTTGACAGTATGCACAAATAATGGGATAATGAATTTAACAAAACTTTGGGAAAGGTCCGGTTTTGCATATGCGAATTATCACAGGCGCAGCGCGCGGCAAAAAGCTGCAATCTCTGGAAGGGGAGCGCGTTCGTCCTACGCCCGATCGGGTGAAGGAAGCCCTTTTTAATATTATTCAGTTCGACCTGGAGGGCCGCCGGGTGCTCGATCTGTTTGCCGGTTCCGGACAGCTCGGGCTGGAGGCGCTCAGCCGCGGCGCACAGGAGGCGGTATTTGTAGACAGTTCGCGCGATTCCGCCGGAGTGGTAGAGCGCAACATTGCCGCCACCGGGTTCGGGGAGCGGACCAAAGTGGTGAATGCCGACTTTGTTTCGTTTCTGTCCCGCAATCCGCAGCCGTTCGACATTGCTTTTTTAGACCCGCCTTACCGCACGGGGCTGCTGCAGCAGGCTTTGCCGCAGACAGCCGCGGTGATGAACCATGGTGGTACCATCATCTGTGAACATCCGAGTGACGAAGAACTCCCTCTTTCTGCCGGTGATTTTGTGAAGGTACGTTCTTACCGTTACGGAAAAATTCTGCTGACCGTGTATCGGCATAAGGACGTGACATCATTATGAAAATTGCAATTTGTCCGGGCAGCTTTGATCCGGTTACCTTCGGGCATCTGGACATTATCAATCGTGCCCGCAAAATTTTTGATCACCTGATCGTTGCTGTTTTGGTAAACCCCAATAAGCACACCAGCTTTACCGTTGAGGAGCGCATCAACATGCTCAAGCGCGCCACGGCGGACATGCCCAACATAGAGATTGTCGGTTTTGAGGGCCTTCTTGCGGATTACGCCAAAATCCGCAACGCCACCGCGATTGTAAAGGGACTGCGGGCCCTGTCGGACTTTGAATACGAATTTCAGATGGCTCTGACCAATAAGAAGCTGAACCCGAATCTGGAAACCTTGTTTTTAACCACTCGGGCGGAAAATATGTATCTCAGCTCCAGTATCGTGAAGCAGGTAGCCAGTTTTGACGGTGATATTTCGAATTTTGTGCCGGAGTGTATTTTGGATGACATCACGCAACGTCTTTATACAGGAGGCAAAAAACGATGAATGTAGAGAATTTGTTGGACGAGCTCTACGAAATGGTAGATAAGGCGTGGAATTTTCCGCTGACCGGCGGCAAGGCTGTGCTCGACGGAGAAGCGGTAAAGGGAATCCTCGATGAAATCCGCGATAATCTGCCGCAGGAGCTTCGTCAGGCCAAGGCCATTGTGGCCGACCGAAACCAGATCATCAGCGACGCAAAGCGTGAGGCGGAAAGCATTGTCCGCATTGCGGAGGAGCGCGCCAAAACTCTTGTGAATCAGGATGAGATTGTGCGCCAGGCGCAGCAGAAGGCCAACGAGCTGGTTAGCCAGAGCCAGGCGAAATTCCGCGAAATGCGCCGTGCCTCGAACGATTACATCGACGATTTGATGAAGCGCACGGATGACGCTCTGGCCGCCAATCTGGCCGAGCTGCGCAAAACCCGCAACAACATCAAGGCGTCTCAAAGAAACAATCAGCAGTAACACAAAGAAGTCATTCCAGCAGTAAGCTCTTTACGAAAAATGCGCTCTGACCGGGTATTCCTGCCGGTCAAAGCGCATTTTTCAACCAAATTTCTATTGTGTAAAAGGGTCTTGTAAGCAAATTTTATTGTGTAAGGATTACACTTTCAAACAGATGACTGCGGAAACTTCGCGTTGTTTTATGGCCTTTCTCTCTGCGGCGATTGCCGCTCTGGCCTTGCGAATTTCGGTGATTTGTATGTTCCGAATCATTCTGCAATCGGGTTTGTTGAACTCATATCTTCTATATTGACAATACCAGAAAGAGAGCATATAATCAAATACATATAACATGATAGAAAGTATATAGTTTTATTTATAATATAGGGAGAATGCCATGTTCCAGACTTTAAAATACGTTCATGAAATTTATAAAGAAGGCAGTTTTTCCCGGGCGGCGAAAAATCTGTATATTTCTCAGCCATCTTTGAGCGCCACCATCAAAAAACTGGAACAGGATATTGGTGTAACCATCTTCGACCGCAGCACCACACCGGTTCAGCTGACGGATGCGGGGAAGGTATACATAGAAACAACGCGGCAGATTTTAGAGCTGCAAAGCAATTTGGAATTGTATTTACAGGACTATACGGAGCTGAAAACCGGCACCCTGAAGATCGCCGCGGCTCAGTTTTTTTCCTCGTATTTGCTCGCGCCGCTCATTTCCAGCTTCAATCAGCTTTATCCGGGGATTCAAATTCAGGTCAATGAATCCAGCACGCCCGATCTGCTGCAAAAGCTGGTGAATTCCGAAATTGACCTGGTGATCGACAGCAGCGAGTTTGATGATAAGCTCTTCACCAGCTACCCGCTGATGGAAGAGCATATTCTGCTTGCGGTGCCCTCTGGGTACGAGGTCAACGAGCAGCTCTCAGAGTACCGTATGACCGCCCGGGATGTGCGCGAGGGAAAACACAGAAAGCCGGGCTGTCTGCCCGTGGATCCCAGAATCTTTCAGGATTTTACCTTTCTGTTGCTGAACAGGGGGCACAACATGAACACGTTTGCGACGGGCTTGTTTGATCGGTACCGCTTTACCCCCCGGCGCATCATGTATTTAGACCAGCTGATTACCTCGTACCATATGGTGCAGCAGCAAATCGGCATGGCGTTTGTCTCTGATACGGTCATCAAGCGCACGAGTCTGGAGCCCGGGGTATACCTGTATTTAGTGGATGCACCGAATGCCAGCCGGTACGTGAGCCTTGCCCATAAAAAGAACCGCTATGTCAGCAAGGGGATGCGTGAATTCATCGCGCTCTCACAAAAGCAGTTCCCCCTGCAAAAAGAAAGCGACACAGAATTTTACTATGACGAAGCTCCGGTAAGAGTGGAAAGCTGCGAATGATTTAAAAATTGCAAAAAAGGCTCAAAACAGCGCGTCGGCGCCGCTTTGAGCCCTTTTTTATGGAAAATCGTTTGAATCAAATAAAAGAAGAAGGGCTTTATTCCACGACGACCGCTGTTCCCGATGCGGTCACCATCAGCATATTGTTGCCGGTGCCAAGAACTTCATAATCAATATCCACGCCGATGACGGCATTTGCTCCCAGAGCCGCCGCCCGGCTTTGCAGCTCCTGAATTGCCTTTTCGCGCGCATCCATCAGCTCGCCTTCATATGAACCCGATCTGCCGCCGAAAAAGTTGGTGAGACCAGCCGCAAAATCTTTAATGAAATCCACGCCGGAAACGACTTCTCCAAATACAATCTGCTTATACTCCAGAATTCGCTTCCCCTCGATCGTGTTGGTTGTGGTAAGAATCATCCGTTTGCGCCTCCCTTTGACTGGTAAGAATGCTTTCAGAATACCATAGAACTATTGTAATTTCCATGTTCTTTTTGTAAATCTTCTTAAATGACTTTTTAGATATGGTAAAAAATCAGAGGCTATTGACAACGTGAGTGCGGCGATATAAAATGAATAAAAAGCGACTGCATAGTCGCAAAAACAGGGAGGGCTCAATGGGGCAAAAAGGAGAAAAAACGAAACAACAAATCCGTGCCGCCGCGTTTGCTTTGTTTTCCGAGTTGGGATATACAAGGGTTTCGATGCAAGATATTTGCATGAAAAGCGGACTGAGCAAGGGCGGATTATATCGGCACTATGAGGATAAACCACAGCTTTTTATGGATCTATTGCAGTCATTACAGCAAAATGAAGAAGAGAATGAAAAGCGTCTTATATCTGAACACGCTTCGGCAATAACGATTTTAAATCGCTATTTTGACCATGTGAAATCTGAAATAAATCGTAAAATCCCTAATATTGATTTTGCGGTATATGAATTTTGCATGGAAAAGAAAAGTGATTTCGGAACGCAATTTTTTTCAGAGCAATATAAAAGAGGGCAGCAAATCCTGCGCTCACAAATCGAATATGGACTCAGCACAAAAGAATTTGATGTCAGCAATGTGCAAGCTGCCACAGACACGATCCTGATTCTAATCGAAGGATTGAAAATGACGAAAGAGGTTTTACCTGTTACGGATCAAATGTGTGACGGAATTTTTGACCAAATCAGAATGATGCTGGGTGCTACAAGAGATCGGGGAGAATCCAGATGAAAATTATGGTGATAGGTCTTGGCGTGATCGGTACAACATATGCATACTGTTTTCAGAAGGCGGGGCATACCGTAAAGCATTTCATTCGGGACAATAAACAGGCTGCCTGTCCCCAAAAGATAGAGATCGATCTGTTGGATGGAAGGCACAGTAAAAAAGGGATCGCGAAACAGGATTTGTATTCGGTTGAGATTTCCCCTTTGGACAGCTCTTTTGATTTTATTTTTGTCAGCGTGTCATCCGGGAAACTGGGGAGTGTAATAAGCGCTCTTCAGGAAAAGGGGATCACCGGTACTTTGGTTTTATTTTGCGGAATATGGCAGGATCGCAATGAGTTAGATAAAATTCTGAATGGCTGGGATTCTATTTTAGCCTACCCGGTAGCAGGCGGAACCCTGAACCAAAACCGGTTGGAATGTGTGAT
>JAEXDU010000174.1 GCA_023401495.1 Bacillota bacterium | reverse complement strand
TTTTCGTTACCAGCGTGCGGCCGTCCTCCCCCATGCCACCGACCGACTCGGTGATCCACATCGGGTCGCCCGCAAACAGCTCGTTGTAATCCGGTGTACGCAGATGGCGCGCCATGCGCAGCTTCATCACAAAATCATCGAAAATTTCCTGCGCCTGCTGTTCCGTGAGAAGGCCGTTTGCGAGGTCGCGTTCAAAATAGATATCGAGGAACGTGCTGACGCGCCCAAGGCTCATCGCCGCGCCATTCTGCTCTTTGATCGAGCCGAGGTAGCCGAAATACAGCCATTGCACCGCTTCTCTGGCATTTTCGGCTGGCCTTGAAATATCGAAGCCGTACAGGGCCGCCATATCTTTTAAGTACCCCAGGAATGTGATCTGCTGGTACAGCTCCTCCAGCTGGCGGATGTGATCGGCGTCCATCACACCCTCGCCGATTTTGGCCTTGTCCTTTTTCTTCTCCTCGACGAGCCGGTCGACACCGTAGAGCGCGACTCTGCGGTAGTCGCCGATGATGCGCCCTCTTCCGTACGCGTCGGGCAGACCGGTGATGATGCCACAGTGCCGGGCCGCGCGAATCTCATCGATATAGGCGCGGAAAACGCCCTCATTATGAGTGGTTCTGTACTGAAATTCCTTCTCCACTTCCGGAGAAAGCTGGTACCCATAGGCCTCACACGCCTTGCGCGTCATATTCAGCCCGCCGAAGGGATTGATGCCCCGCCGCAGCGGCCGGTCGGTCTGCAGACCTACGATGATCTCCTGTTCCTTGTCCAGATAGCCAGACTTGTAGCTGATCAGTGAGGTAACGGTTCGCGTATCGATGTCGAGAACGCCGCCGAATTCCCGCTCCATTTCCAGCAGATGATCCAGCTTTTTCATCAATGCATTTGTGCGGTCTGTGGCCGGGGCCAGGAACTCCGCGCCGCCCTCATACGGCGTATAGTTTGTTTGGATAAAACTGCGGACATCGATCTCCTTTTCCCAGTTTCCGCCATGAAACCCCTGCCATGCCTGTTTCTTCATAAGCTCTCCTTTTGTTTCAAGGCACCCCGGCTTTTCCCTCCGCCATTTTCAAAACAAAAAAGGGCGGCATTTGGTAAAAACCAAAATGCTGCCCAGACGGTCGGCTGAAGATACAGCTTTTATTCCCCTGTGGTTCATCTCCACATTACCCGTCAGTCATAAAAGCCTGTTCAATTGTGATTTTATTATAGAAGACGTAGATAGCATCTGTCAACAGGCAAAAAATATTTTGCGGGATGCACAAAGGATCCTAAAAAGCACTCTCTGCTTTTTCTGTTTTTTACAGGGGATTGAAATTGAAAAGACGGACGAAGGGCAGAATCGCCCCCGCTTTCTGGCTGCTCATAAATCTTACCTATAGGATTACCCTATATCCACAGATAAATTAAATGAGTTACCCTATGCACGCTTTTTGATGGTACTATAATAGCAACACAAAAGAAAGGCGTGTAATCATATATGAAAACATCGGTTATCGGTTACCCCAGGGTCGGAACTTTAAGGGAACTCAAATTTGCAACCGAAAAATACTTTAAGCAGGCAATACCGGCAGAAGCTTTATTTGCGGCAGCGGCAGAACTGCGCAAAGCACATTGGCAAAAGCAATCCGAAAACGCGATAGACTATATTTCCAGCAATGACTTTTCGTTTTATGATACGATGCTGGATACGGCTGTGCTCTTGAATGCCGTTCCCGAGCGGTACCGCGCCCTGGGACTTTCGCCCCTCGACGAGTATTTCGCAATGGCCAGAGGTTACCAGGGGAAAAACGGGGACGTGAAAGCGCTCGCGATGAAAAAATGGTTCAATACAAACTATCATTATCTGGTTCCGGAAATAGACGAGGATACCGAGATCAAGCTCACCGGATCAAAGCCGTTCGATGAGTATGCCGAGGCCAAAAAAGCAGGAGTGGAAACGAAGCCCACCATCATCGGGGCGTTCACTTTTCTGAAGCTTGCGCGCTTCACAGGTACAAAGAAGCCCGAGGATTACCTCGACAGCGTCGCAGGCGCTTACGGCGAAATTTTGGACCATTTCAGCTCGCTCGGAACCGCCTGGGTACAGTTTGACGAACCGTATTTGGTGACGGATTTGTCCGCCAAGGATCGGGCGCTGTTCCTCACACTGTACCGCAGGATTCTCTCCGCCAAGGGCCGAGTCAAGGTGCTTTTGCAGACTTACTTCGGCGATATTAGAGACTGCTACAACGACGCTGTCTCTCTTGCGTTTGACGGAATCGGTCTGGATTTGATCGAAGGGAAAAAGTCTTTGGAGTTGGTGGAAACAAACGGCTTCCCAAAAGACAAAATCCTCTTTGCCGGCGTCGTCAACGGCAAGAACATCTGGAAAAACAACTATGCACAAACGTATGAAATCATCGGCAAACTGCAAAAACACTGCGGGGAAATCGTGCTTTCTACTTCCTGCTCCCTGCTGCATGTTCCCTACACGCTGCAGAATGAAACGAAGCTGTCGGAAGAGCATCGGAAGTACTTTGCATTTGCGGAAGAAAAGCTGGCCGAACTGCGCGGGCTGAAAGCGATCCTTTCCGATAAAGCCCCCGAAACCCACGCCGAATACCTGGAAAACAAAAGCCTGTTTGCCGGGGACAGGGCGGCCGCCAACCCGACCGTTCAGGAGAAGGTTCACGCTTTATCGGAACAGGATTTTATCAGAGAACCCTCTTTTTACGAGCGTGAAAAAATCCAAAAGGAAGAATTCGGACTCCCGCTGCTCCCGACAACCACCATCGGTTCTTTCCCACAGACGGCGGAAGTAAAGGCCAACCGAACGAACCTGAAAAGCGGCAAAATCTCTCTGGAAGAGTACCGGGCCTTCAATCGGGAGAAAATCGCCGAATGCGTCGCCCTGCAGGAAAAAATCGGGCTGGATGTTCTGGTTCACGGCGAATTTGAGCGCAACGATATGGTTGAGTATTTCGGCGAATGCCTGGACGGCTTTCTCTTCACGGAAAAGGCCTGGGTACAGTCTTACGGCACACGGTGCGTCAAGCCGCCGATCATCTGGGGGGATGTTTCCCGCGGAAAGCCGATCACGGTGGAATGGTCGGTTTACGCTCAATCGCTGACCGAAAAACCGATGAAGGGCATGCTGACAGGCCCCGTAACCATTTTGAACTGGTCGTTCCCGCGTGAGGATATTTCACTCAAGGAATGCGCCTATCAGATCGGCCTCGCGATCCGCGAAGAGGTGCTCGATCTGGAAGCAAACCACATCCGTGTGATTCAGGTCGATGAAGCGGCGCTGCGCGAGAAGCTGCCTTTGCGGAAATCCGACTGGAGGACAGATTATCTCGACTGGGCGATCCCCGCATTCCGGCTTGTTCACAGCGGCGTAAAACCGGAA
>JAEXDU010000161.1 GCA_023401495.1 Bacillota bacterium | reverse complement strand
AAGAAAATTCCGAAGCGATTCTGGAAATGACCGCAAAGGAAACCGAGCTGAGCATCGATGCCGTGAAAGAAATGTACCCCATGTATGATTTCAGCACAGAGATCACCGACGCGGATATCACATCCATGAAAAAGACAGAACAGTTTATGAAAGAGAACGCGATGATCGAAAACGATGTGGATATCGACCAGCTCATCCTAAAAGCAGAATAACGCTTGATGGAAAGGCCCGTCGGGCCACAATAAAAGCTTGCCAGTCATGACAATCCATTTGAAAGATAATATTAATTTCCCCCTGCCTATGGCAGGGGGAAATCGCTGTTTCAGGGTGAATTTTGAAAGCTGCACGACTATCGTAATTAGTGGGACTTTGCTCTGCTTTGATTTCGCATATCCGGGACGGGATGTGTATAAGTATTGGTGATCCTCTGCCGCAGTCGAAGAAGCCATTCTCTTTTGTGGCGAATTTTTCAAGTTGTATCACTGTTCTAACGGAGGATTTTCTGCTCTTTTTTGATTTGGCATATCTGGAACAGAATGCGTATTAAGTATTGGTGTTCCCCTGCCACAGATGGGGAAACCATTCTCTTTTCGGGTAAATTTTTTAAATTACATCACTGTTCCAATTGGGGTTTTCTTTTTCTGTTTTGATTTAGCATATCCGGGACAGGATGCGAATAGAAATTAGGTAGAAACAGGAAAAGGAGAGAAACTCTATGGAGTATACACTCAACCGGCAGTCCATCTGCGCAAGTGAGATCATATTTGACGGTTGCCAGGAACAGCCGATCGACCTGGATTTCAGCCTTCCTGATTATTGCCCGGATATTCAACGCATCCTGAAGTGCCAGGTTTGCCCCCGCATCACCAGCAGGAGCATCATCGGGGATCACCTGGAAATCGAAGGCTCTGCGGCGATTAAGGTGATTTATCTGGATTCCGGCGGTGGCTGTATCCGGTGCTGCGAAAATGTCAAACCATTTTCCGCGTCGATTCCGTTGAAAAAGCAGGCCGACAATGCAGTGATATTTACTAGCTCGCGTGTGGAATACATCAACTGCCGGGCAACAAGTCCGCGCCGTTTGGATATTCACGGGGCATTTTCCATCTGCGCCAAGGTAGCAGAAAAGGTAAACAATGAGTTTGTCAGCAATATTGAGGGCGAAGACATTCAGCAAAAGCAGCAGCAAATCCCGGCCAGCCAGGTGACGTCGATCGCACAGCAGCAGTTTTCTGTTTCTGAAGTGCTGGAAATCAGCGACAGCAAGCCGCCGGCCAATAACATCATTCGCTCCGGCGCAACGGCAACCATCTCGGATTACAAGGTGGTCTCCGGCAAGCTGATCGTCAAGGGTGAAGTGAGCGTTAAGCTTTTGTATGCTCCCGAATCGGAGGATATGCTTCCCGAGGCGATGGAATATGTGATTCCCTACAGCCAGATGGTGGACGGCGACGGGCTGGAAGAGGGGAACCTCTGCGATGTCAGCGTCAACGTGCTGAGCAATGATCTGCAGATCAAGAGCGACTCCTCCGGAGAAAACACGCTGTTTGAGGCTGAAGTCCGCCTGGCGGCCAATCTGATGGCATACGAGGATACCGAAATCGCCATTGTAACGGACGCCTATTCCACCCAATATGAGCTGGAAACCCAGGCACAGTCGAAGCCGGTCTTCCGGCTGATCGAGATGATCAACGACTCTGTTACACAAAAGAACAGTTTTGATATCGGCGAAGGCGGCATCACGAAGGTGATTGACGTCTGGAACGAAATCAGCAGTGTTTCCGCAGAGGAGGAAGAAAACCAAATTCGTTTTACCGGCAAGCTGAATCTGTGCATTCTCGCACTCAACGCACAGGAGAAGCCTTTCTACTTTGAACGGGTCGTCGACTTTACCGGCAGCCATGAATGGCGCAAAAAAGAGGGTGGAGTCTTCTGCGCACCCCGGGTAGAGATCAGCAATATCAGCTTCCGAATTACCGGCGGCACGGGAATTGAAGTAAAGACCGAGCTCAAGCTGACCGCCGCCGTGTTCCAATCCAGCAGCCACAAAATGATTGCGGGCGCAAACGCGGACGAAACCAAAACGCGTAAAAAAGATAACTCTGCCGCACTGACCATCTATTTTGCAGACGCGGGAGAGAACCTTTGGGACATTGCCCGGCGCTACTGCACCTCCGTTTCCGCAATTCAAAAGGAAAACGAGCTGGAGGAAGATTTTGCTGAGAATAGGGGGATGCTTTTAATTCCAATGTAAGCGATCCCAAAAATAAAATTCTCTGCCTGAGGGGGAGGTAAAATGGAAGAGCGCAATATTTATCAAGATATTTCGGAACGCACCAACGGTGATATTTATATTGGTGTGGTCGGCCCGGTTCGCACGGGCAAATCTACCTTTATCAAAAAGTTCATGGATACCATCGTCATCCCCAACATGGATGAAAACAGCCGGCGCGACCGCGCGATTGATGAAATGCCTCAATCCGCCGCGGGCCGCACCATTATGACGACGGAACCCAAATTCATTCCAGAACAGGCGGTTACCGTAAATATTGACGACAGCGCGACGTTCCGCGTGCGCATGATCGACTGCGTGGGGTATATCGTTCCCAGCGCGCTGGGGTACATTGAAAACGACCTGCCGCGCATGATCCGCACCCCGTGGTACGACGAGCCGATCCCCTTCAATATGGCGGCGGAAATCGGCACGCAAAAGGTCATTACCGAGCATTCCACCATCGGGCTGCTCATTACAACGGATGGCAGCATCAGCGAAATCCCGCGGGAAGAGTATGAAGAGGCGGAAGAGCGCGTTGTTTCAGAGCTCAAGGAAATCAAGAAGCCCTTTATCATTCTTCTCAACTGCACAAATCCCACCGCGCCGCAGTCTCAGGCGCTGGCGGAAAACATGCAGAAGCGCTACAAGGTCCCTGTACAGCCGGTGAACTGCCTGGAGCTGAACGAAAAAGAAATCCGCGATGTTCTGGCAAAAATCCTGTTCGAGTTCCCGGTCAAGGAAATCAAAGTCGAAATGCCGCACTGGCTCTCCACACTCGAAAAGAAGCACTGGCTGCGCTCCGCAATCTTCCAGATCATTCAGCAGTCCGCTTCGAAAATCTCGCGCATCCGCGAGGTTGGGGGCCTGGTGGACGATGTGTCGAAATGCGAGCATGTCGGTTCCGCGCAAACCCTTTCTGTGGATTTGGGTACCGGCTGTGCCAGAATCGGAATTCAGCTCAAAACCGACCTGTTCTACCGCATTCTCGGTGAGCAGACGGGGCTGGAACTGCATAACGAGGGCGAACTGCTCTCCTCCGTTCTGGAACTGGCAAAGATCAAAATGGAGTATGACAAGATCCGCGACGCCTATCAGGATGTTCTCGATACCGGCTATGGAATCATGATGCCGACGATCGACGAGATGAGCCTGGAAGAGCCAGAGATCATTAAGCAGGGCGGCAAGTATGGCGTCCGCCTCAGAGCTGCCGCGCCGTCAGTCCATTTGATCCGTACCAAAATCACAACGGAGCTGACGCCCATTGTAGGCTCGGAGCAGCAGTCGGAAGAGCTTGTCATGTCCATGATGAAGGAATTCGAGGAAAGCCCCGTCAAGATCTGGGAATCGAATATCTTCGGCAAGTCTCTGCACGAGCTGGTCAACGAGGGAATGCATAACAAGCTGTACCGCATGCCGGCCGATGCGCGCGACAAGATGAAGGAAACGATCGAGCGTATCATCAACGACGGCTGCAACGGTCTCATTTGTATCATCCTGTAACATAACGCGATCTCTTTGCTCCGCAGGGAGTAAGTTGATTTATTTCACCCCAAACAGAAAAAACCGCGCTTTGCATTGGCTATCATTGGGCCAAAGCAAAGCGCGGTTTTTCTTTATCAGCCATTCTTTCGCGAAAACAGAAATCCTTCCCCTGCCGTAGGCAGGGGAAGGATTTCAAGCCTTTTCTGATATTTCACACAAGCAGAGTCTGAAACCGCCTGAAAAGAGGAGACGCCTCCGTCAATTTCAGTGTTACCCCTGGAAGGTGTGATAAAATACCGTTTTGGAAATCTCAAGGCGGTCGTCATGCAGTCTGCTGGGCTTCGCGTCCTCACGGGGATGCCCCATCATCAGGATGGCCATGGGAATCAGCGCCTCGGGAATATGGAACTCACGGCGCACCGCCTGCGGATCAAAGTGCATCACCCAGGTGGAACCGATCCCCAGCTCACTGGCCTGAAGGATCATGTGCGTGCCGACAATGCCCATATCCACCTCGCCGCTGTCGGCGTTATCGTAATCCTTGCGCTTCCAGCTGACTTCTTTTTCATAGCATACCACAAGCGCCAGAGTCTGGTGAAAACGGAACGGGCAGCATTTTGTCAGAAGTTCCATTTCCTCGGGGGTGTTCAGCACCAGAATTCTCTGCGGCTGACTGTTGTGGGCGGTGGGGGCAATCCGGCCCGCTTCTAAAATCAAATCCAGCTTATCCTGTTCCACAGGCTTGTCACTGAATTTTCTCATCGAATACCTGTCTTTTGCCAATTCTAAAAAGCTCATATTGCAACCTCCTGAATAAAGTGTTTGTCGTTTTCAGCTCAGCCATTACGGCTCCGCTGAAAACAGTGCGAAAAATAAATGTCAGGGAGCAATTACGCCCCCGGGCTGTAAAAGCATAGATGCCGGCCAAAAAGGAATCAGCCGGCCGGGCTATCCGCGTCAGCGATCAGACGCCGGGCGAACGATCTGGAACGCTCTGTTTTATCTTCCGATAAAAAGACGGATTGATATCCCAGATCCCGTTCGGCAAGCATCCCCAGATAATTTAACTGCGAATGCCTGCAATATCGCTTGATGCCCTCCTCAAATAAATCGGCGCCCTTTTCGGGCCTGTAGCCGCAGGTCGTGATGATCGCCAGCCGCTTGCCCTTCCAGAGAGAAGGGCCTTTTTCATCCCCATAATATTTGTTCATTCCATACACCATGCGGTCCAGCAGCGCTTTCATCGGCGGCGTACAGAACCAGGAATAAATGGGCGTGGCCAGAACAATGACGTCGCTGTCCAATATCTGATGAAAGATTTCCTGCGCGTCGTCGGAATAATGACACCCAAAAATGGTCCAGTCCTTTTGACATCGACGGCAGGCGATACAAGGTTCAATATTCTTGTCGTAAAGCCAAATCAGCTCGTACGGAATGTTTCGGAGCTGAAGCTCTTCCAGAAAAGGCTGCAGCAATTTCGATGTATTTCCGTTTTTGCGCGGGCTTCCCATCAGAATACAGTACTTCATTTGATCTCTCCGTCCGGTGATGTGCACTCGTTTTTGTTTGAGATAGATATTCCTTACGATATTAAATTGAGTATAACGGATTCATCCAATGTTTTAATTTCCATACGGAACCAAAAAATACCGTTCTTTGCATTTATTATATCGCTCTTTTTTCCGGGATGCAAGAATTCCCTTGCCTTTTTTGGTGCTTCTGCCATATGACTTTTCTTGCATTTAAAGCACAAGAAGGATATAATAGAGTAGCTGAAAAGTTATCTTGTGCAATCGTTGTCATACGCATGCAGCTTATATTGCACGAGTCAATACTCTATAAAAGGAAGTGGCAGAATGTTCCCAATTTTAAAAAAGCGAAGACTGAACGATACCATGACATTGATGGAGGTAGGAGCGCCGTTTATCGCAAAAAAAGCGAAGGCCGGGCAATTCATCATCCTGCGTGTCAATGAATTCGGTGAAAGAATTCCGCTGACAATTGCCGACTACGACCGCGAAGCGGGTACGATTACGATCATTTTCCAAAAGGTCGGAAAAACGACTCTGCTGCTCGATCAGTTGGAGGAAGGGGACGAGATTCTGGACTTCATCGGACCCCTTGGTACGGCTTCTCATCTGGATGGATATAAGAAAGCCGCGGTGATCGGCGGCGGTGCAGGCTGCGCGATCGCGTACCCGCAGGCGAAGGCCCTGCATGAAATGGGCGCCCATGTCGATATGATCGCCGGCTTCCGCAGTCAGGATATTATCATTCTTGAAGATGAAATGCGCGCAGCGAGCAACAATCTGTTCCTGATGACCGACGACGGCTCCAACGGCAACAAGGGCTTTGTTACCGACGCGTTAAAGGCTCAGATTGACGCCGGCGCCGATTATGATCTGGTTGTTGCGATCGGCCCGCTGCCCATGATGCGCGCGGTCAGCAATCTGACAAAGCCGTACGGCATTAAGACGATCATCAGTATGAACCCGATTATGATCGACGGCACCGGTATGTGCGGCGGCTGCCGTGTAACAGTGGGCGGCGAAACCAAATTCGCCTGTGTAGACGGCCCTGATTTTGACGGCCATCTGGTGGATTTCGACGAAGCGATCCTTCGCACCAGAACTTACAGGGAAGATGAAGCGAGATCGACTCGCGAATATAACTGTCATCTGATGGAGGGCGCAAAGAATGGCTAACATGAATCCGAAAAAAACACCGATGCCGGAACAGGATCCGCTGGTGCGCAACCATAATTTTGAAGAGGTTACTCTGGGCTACACCGATGAAATGGCTATGGAAGAAGCGCAGCGCTGCCTGCAGTGTAAACATAAGCCCTGTATCAGCGGATGTCCGGTCAATATCAGAATTCCCGAATTCATCCGCTGCATTACAGAGGGGGATTTGGAGCAGGCTTACCATATTATCACCTCTACAAGTTCTCTGCCCGCGGTATGCGGTCGTGTATGCCCGCAGGAAACACAGTGTGAAGCCAAATGCGTGCGCGGTATTAAGCACGAGCCGGTCGGAATCGGCCGCCTGGAGCGTTATGTTGCGGACTGGTACATGAATAACCGCGAAAGAAAGCCTGTGAAAACAGAGCATAACGGACATAAGGTCGCCATTATCGGCGCGGGCCCCGCAGGCCTTACCTGTGCCGGTGATTTAAACGCGATGGGCTATTCCGTCACCGTTTTCGAGGCCCTGCATACCGCGGGCGGCGTACTGATGTACGGCATCCCGCAGTTCCGTCTGCCGAAAGAAATCGTACAGAAGGAAATCGATCTGCTCAAATCCAACGGGGTAACCATCGAAACCGATATGGTAATCGGCAAGGTTCTTTCTGTGGACGAGTTGTTCGAAATGGGCTTTGAGGCAGTCTTTATCGGCTCCGGCGCCGGACTGCCGAGCTTTATGAATATTCCGGGCGAGGGCCTTGTCGGCGTGTACTCCGCCAACGAGTTCTTGACCCGTATCAATCTGATGAAGGCGTACAAAGAGGGATACGATACCCCGATCATCCGGCCGAAGAACGTTGCCGTCTGCGGCGGCGGAAATGTCGCGATGGACGCAGCCCGCAGCGCAAAGCGTCTGGGCGCTGAAAATGTATATATCGTATACCGCCGCGCGGAGGAGCAGATGCCTGCCCGCCGTGAAGAGATCCACCATGCCAAAGAGGAAGAGATCGATTTCCGCCTGCTGACGAATCCGGTGGCGATTTATGGTGATGAAAACGGCAGAGTGACCGAAATCGAGTGCATCCGTATGGAGCTCGGCGAGCCCGACGCGAGCGGCCGCCGCAAGCCGGTGGAGGTGGAAGGCTCGAACTTCCGCCTTCCGGTAGACTGCGTCGTCATGGCCATCGGCAATTCGCCGAACCCGCTGCTCCAGAGAACAACGGAGGGACTTGAAACGAACCGCCATGGCTGCCTGATTGTCAACGAAGAAACGCTGCAGACCACCCGTGAGGGCGTATTTGCCGGCGGAGACGCGGTGACCGGTGCGGCAACCGTTATTCTGGCGATGGGTGAGGGCAAACATGCCGCAAATTCTATCGACGAGTACATCAAAAACAAAAAGTAATTTTATTCTGAATGACAGGGAACCCGTTGTTTATAAAACAGCGGGTTCTTTTTTTATTTTCAGAGTAAGATACAAAAGAATTCTTTTGTATCTTACTCTGAAAATCTTTCTGTTTGAGAGAGGAAAGGTTCGGCGTTCTCTTTTGGTACTTGCTGTCATATAAATAGAGTTGACGGGAGGGATATCAAAATGAATCGTAAGTATAACAGAACAGACGGCATGGAAGACGATGACATCATCTTGAACCGGGCAAATGATATTTACAGCGAATCAGATAATACAAGCAGCCGCTACGATAAAATGGACAGAATCGATGAGGACGGCTACGAGTATAATTACGATTACCATTACATAAAGCCCCAGGGATACGAAGAGGACGAAGAGGATTTTCAGCCGCGGCAAAAGAAAAAGACGAAAAAGCTGCTGATCTTTGTACAAATGCTGCTCTGTATCACCGTTCTGGTAACCGCCATGCTTTTGAAAATCACAGGCGGGAATGCCTACCAGAGCATTCGCGAATGGTACCTGAGTCACGCCGGGGATTCCATCATCGCGCAGGAATCCTTCAATCATTTTACCCGCACCTGGGTACAGTTTTTCTCTTCCTCTCCGGCAGAGCAGGGGAAGCAGGCATCTTCTGTTCTGGAATCTTCCGTGCCGGAATCCTCTGCACCGGCTTCTTCTGCTCCTTCTTCCGCGCCGTCCTCCTCACTGCCGGATATTTCTTCTACAGTCTCTGGAATTGCATATACCACCAGCGTTTCTTCCAAAACGCCGGTGTTTGTTTCTGTGTTTCTCGATACCCCGGTGAAAAACGGCGTGATTACCTCCGGCTTTGGCCCGAGGGACGGCGGCATCCATTTGGGCATTGACATCGCCGCCGATGCCGGCAGTAACATTGTGCCCGCAATGCCCGGCAAGGTGGAGTTCAGCGGAGAGAATTCCTCCTATGGAAAATACATTCTGATCGACCACGGTTCCAATATTGAAACGAGATACGCGCACTGTGAAAAGCTGCTGGTAAAGAAAGGGGACATCGTTACCTATTCCCAGCCCATCGCCCTGGTTGGCAGTACCGGGGATTCAACCGGCCCGCACGTACATTTCGAACTGATTCTGTCCGGCGTCTGCTATGATCCGCAGCCGCTGCTGAAAAACAGGACCGTCTGATGCGCTTCACGGTTGGTGGCTGTCAGGTTACCGTGCAGTTCTGGTTTATGGCGCTGGTAACGCTGTCCCTGTTTTTAGACAGAAGTGGAATGGCCGGAATCGGGCTGGTCGCGGTGATTCTGCATGAAAGCGGGCATCTGCTGATGATGTCGCTCGTGGGCACTCCGCCGGAGCGACTCTCTATGAGCCTGTTTGGTCTTGAGATCTGCCAGAAAAGCGGCAGCTGCCGCACGTATCATCAGGATGCCTGGATTGCCGCGGCGGGTCCTTTGGCAAGCCTGTTCTTTTTTGTGCTCTGCTGGATAGGGTATGAGCTGACCAGTTCGATGTACTTGGCGAATCTGGCCGCGGCGAACCTGATGCTCGCCCTTTTAAACGGACTGCCGGTCGGCCCGCTGGACGGCGGCCAGACACTGTATGCCCTGCTCTGCAAAAAATACCCGGCGGAAACCTGCGAAAAAATTGTAGAGGTCGTTTCTTTTTTTGTGATCCTTCCTGTTGCACTGGCCGGGTTTCTGGTTTTACTGCAGTCGCGCTATAATTTTTCTTTGCTGATTGTCAGCGGATACCTGATGTTAATGCTTCTATTGAAAAAGGGAAGATATTTTTAACGGGCTGCCGAAGCAGTGTATCATTTGATTTGATTCACAAAATATTTAGAATATTGTTGCTTTTATCTAAGCAGGCATTGTGTTATAATAACCTCACGGCATAGGCGAAAGCAAAGCTTTCGATGCCTGAGAGAACATTGAATCATCCAATCCAGTAGGGAAAAGCAGTTGAGCTTTTTGAATCAATTTACTTTGCTGGGGATGATATAATAACCTCATGGCATAGGCGAAAGCAGAGCTTTCGATGCCTGAGAGAACATTGAATCATCCAGTCCAACAGGGAAAACTAGCTGAGCATGTTGAATTAACTGCTTTGGAGGAGATGATAGAATAGAACGAAGCTTTCGATAGTTAGATATTTTTTGTATCTGGATTTCGTATTTTTATAAACTCATATTGGAAATTTATGATATAATAATAATTAAAGTTATATTCTGCTTTTGACGTCCTGTTTACACTTAAAAACGATATAAATCGGGAATGATAAGGAAAAACGGCGGTTTGCGGCCGGATCGGGCAGCTTGCCCGCGCCCCGCTGATCACCGGTTAGGGAGATGAGAGAAATGATAAAAACAGAGGAGTATCCTGTCACTGAGGGTATAAACTTTCGCAGTATTCAGGATACCAGATTTAAAACTCTGCGTATTGCAGTCAATTTCATGTTGCCTTTGGAGAAAGAAACGGCGGCAGCAAATGCGCTGCTTCCTTTTTTATTGAGTCGTGCAAGCCGGGAATACCCCGATTTTACACGCTTGAATGAGCGCCTCTCAGAGCTGTATGGCGCGGCGATTCACGCCGATGTACGAAAGCTGGGAGAAGCCCAAGTGCTTTCCATCGCGGCGGCCGGTCTTGCAGACCGATACGCGCTCGAGGGAGAAAGCATTTCAGCAGAGCTTTCGCATCTGCTGTGCAGTATTTTATTTGATCCGCCGCTTGTGGACGGGCTGTTCCCCGAGGACGGCTTTGAACAGGAAAAAAGACAGACGATCGAAATGATCGATTCTGATTTCAACGATAAACGCACCTTTGCGCGTCTGCGCTGCGAGCAGCTGATGTGTGATCGCGAAGCCTTTGGAATCAACCGCTATGGCAGCCGTGAGGATGTGACGGCCCTGCAGCGGGAAGAGATGACCAAGGTATGGGAACGCGTGCTGCGCACCGCCCGTATTGAGATCATGGCACTCGGCGACTGCGACCCGGTGCCGATTTACGACAGCTTTTTGAACGCATTCAAAAAGCTTGACCGCGACCCGGTGCCGGAACTTCACACGGAAATCATCAAGGAAGTGGCAAAGCCGCGTGAATTTACCGACACGATGGAGGTTGCCCAGTCCAAGCTGGTTCTGGGGCTCCGCGCCGGAGCTGCCGTTCCACAGGACGCGGTGGCGTCTACAAAGCTGATGTCCGCAGTACTCGGCGGCACACCCAGCTCCAAGCTGTTTTTGAATGTTCGCGAAAAGCTGAGTCTTTGCTACTATTGTGCCTCCCGCTACGACTGGAACAAGGGTATTATCCTGATTGAAAGCGGCGTGGAAACAGAAAATATCGACCGGGCCCAGACAGAAATTCTCGGCCAGCTGGATGAAATCCGTGCCGGAAAGGTGACGGAAGAAGAGCTTCTCGCAGCAAGACTGAGTGTCGGCAACAGCTATCGTACCGTCGGTGATTATCTGGGCGGCCTTGAAAACTGGTATGTTTCCCAGGCATTCTGCGAAAAGATCCAGTCGCCGGAAGAAGCGGCGGAAGAAATCAACTCCGTTACCATGGAGCAGGTGGTTCAGGCCGCAAATCGCGTGGTTCTGGATACGGTCTACCGCATGGTCGGAAAGGAGGAGGCAGAGGAATGAGAATGGAAAAAATCACGAACGAACGCGTACAGGACAACTATTACAGCATCAAACACCCGAGCGGCCTGCGTATTTTCGTTTACCCGAAAGAGGGAAGCAACTCAACCTATGCCATCTTCGGCACCCGTTACGGCTCGGTGGATACCAGCTTCCGGCGCTCCGATGAACAGGAAGTCAGCACGGTTCCGGAGGGCATCGCGCATTTTCTGGAGCACAAGCTGTTTGAGAGCGAAGACGGAGACGCTTTTGCGCGTTATGCAAAAACCGGAGCCTCCGCCAATGCGTATACCTCGTTCGACATGACCTGCTATTTATTCTCCTGCACCGAGAACGTGTATGAATCCCTCGAAATCCTGCTGGATTTTGTTCAGTCTCCGTATTTTACCGAGCAGACTGTGCAGAAAGAGCAGGGAATCATCGGCCAGGAAATCCGGATGTACGACGACGACCCGCAGTGGAGGGTCATGTTTAATCTGCTCAAGGCCCTGTATCACCACCATCCGGTGAAGATCGATATTGCCGGTACGGTAGAGAGCATTGCGGAAATCACACCGGATTATCTGTACCGCTGCTACCACACGTTTTATAATCTGAATAATATGGCTCTGTGCGTCGCAGGGAATATCGACCCCGAGCGCGTTTTAGAGCTGTGCGATAAAATGCTCAAGCCCTCCGAACCGACCCAGGTGGAGCGCATTTTTGAAGAAGAGCCTGCCGGCGTGGTGCAGGATCGTGTAGAGCAGAAGCTTTCTGTTACGATTCCTCTGTTCCAGCTTGGCTTTAAGGAGCCCGCCCGCCGCCGTAACGTTCAGGAGCTGGCGCAGACAGATGTTCTGCTGGAGCTGCTGGCCTCCGACGCCTCTCCGCTGTACCGCCGCCTGCTGGATCAGAACCTGATCAACACCGCCTCCTTCGGCAGTGAATACTTTGAGGGGCCGGGCTATGCCGCCGTGATTTTCTCCGGGGAATCGAAAGATCCGGACACTGTCGCAAAAGAAATCCGCGATGAGATCGAGCGCCTGCGCAAGGAAGGAATTCCGGCCGAGGCCTTTGAAAGAGCCAGAAAAGCCGTGTACGGCCGCAATGTGGCCGCGCTCAACAGCGCCGAAGCCATTGCGAATGCCATGATTTCTCTGACGTTTGCAGAGCGCGAGCTGTTCTCTTATATCGACGCGCTGGCTACCGTTCAGCTTCCGGACGTTCAGAAACGATTGGAAGAACAGCTCCTCACGGAAAATTCTGCTCTGTCGGTGGTTTTCCCTATCAAATAATTGGAGGCAAGCTTTCATGTACCAGGTTCATACCGTCGAGTTCCCAAAAATGGGGCTCGACTTCAACATAAACCCAACCGCCTTTTCGATCGGCGGATTTACAATTCAGTGGTATGGCGTCATTATTGCAATGGGATTTCTGCTGGCCTTTTTGTATCTGATGTTCAGCTGCAGAAAGTTCAACGTTGACCAGGACAGGTTGATCGACGCCGTAATCGTCGGCATGATCGGCGGAATCATCGGCGCAAGACTGTACTACGTTATTTTTTATCCCGGTGACCAATACGTGAAGGATCCTCTCAGCATTTTGTATATTTGGAACGGCGGTCTTGCCATTTACGGTGGGATCATCGGCGGTCTGCTCTGCGGCGCGCTGATGGCAAAGCTGCGCGGCCTGAAAATCGCCGCTGTTCTCGATCTGGCAGCCCTCGGCTTTTTGATTGGACAAACTGTAGGCCGTTGGGGCAACTATGTGAATCAGGAGGCTTTCGGCACTGCGACCGATCTGCCCTGGGGCATGATCAGCGACCGTACGCGCCTGATCGTCGACGGCCCGGTTCACCCTTGCTTTCTGTATGAATCTCTGTGGTGCCTCGTGGGCTTTGGCCTTCTGCACCTGTTTGCGACCAAGCTGCGCAGATACGACGGGCAGGTTTTCCTGCTGTACCTGATGTGGTATGGCCTTGGCCGTTTCTGGATTGAAGGGCTGCGTACCGACAGCCTGATCGCTCCGGTTCTGAACCTGCGGGTTTCTCAGCTTTTGGCTGCCGCCACCGTTCTGATTGCGCTGGTGTTTCTGGCATTCTTCCGCAACAAAACCAGCCTGACCGGCATCGGGTCGCCCAAGGTAATGGCCCTCAATGGAATTACCCTTGCTGTGGCGGAAGGTGCGGCCGATGATGGGAGAAGCACCATTTTCGGCGATATTACCCCCAAGCCCGAATTAGGGGAATCAGAGGAAACCGAGGAAGCCCTGGAGGAAGAAAAAACAGAAGACGCTCTTTCTGAAGAGATCCGATCGCAGGAATCCGCAGAGGATGCAGCGGCTCTGGAAGAAACGGATTCGGCAGAAGAGACCGATTCAAACAAAATCACACCGCAAGAATCCGGTGAAACAACAGAGATCATAACGGAAGAGGCTCCCGTACAGGAGTCCGCCGATACACACGAAGAATAAACCGAGCCTCAAATTTGTGGGGAAGCGGAAATAAGGGGAAAATACGGGAGGCAACCTATGGCTCAATTGATTGATGGAAAGGCGATTTCTGCCGCAGTACGCAAACGCATCGCGGAAGAAATCCAGTCACTGCAGGAAGAACAGGGAATCACCCCCGGCTTGGCCGTCATTTTGGTAGGTGATGATTCCGCGTCTGAAGTGTATGTGAAAAACAAAGAAAAAGCCTGCGAAGAAGTCGGCATTGACTGTGAATTATATCGGCTTTCGGCCTCTGCCACACAGCAGGAGCTGGAAGAAACAATTCGTTCCCTGAACGACCGGGAGGACATCGACGGCATCCTGCTGCAGCTTCCGCTGCCGGAGCATCTGGATGCAAACCAGTTTGTCGGCCTGATTCGGCCGGATAAGGATGTGGACGCGTTCCACCCAGAAAACGTTGGACATATCATGCGCGGAGATTTCATTTTTCTGCCCTGCACTCCTGCGGGGATTATGGAGCTGCTGCGTGCATCCGGAATCGATCCGGCGGGGCAGCGCTGTGTCGTAATAGGCCGCAGCGATATCGTCGGCAAGCCGATGGCGATGCAACTGCTACACGCGGACGCCACCGTGACCATTTGCCACAGCAAAACACAAAATCTGGCAGAGGTCTGCCGCGAGGCGGACATTCTGGTAAGCGCCGTAGGGCAGGCCGGTCTGATTACCGGCGATATGGTCCGCCCCGGCGCTGTCGTCATCGATGTTGGGATGAACCGCAACGAAGAAGGCAAGCTGTGCGGCGACGTGGACTTCGCTTCGGTGGAGCCGGTTGCGTCTTACATCACTCCGGTACCCGGCGGTGTTGGCCCGATGACGGTCGCCATGCTGCTGCAAAATACGCTGGAGGCAGCCAAACGGCACAGCGGAATTACCGGATAATGCCTTCATTACAATGAACAGAGGTTTCTTGGATGGGAAAAATATTAGATTGCATTGAATCCCCAAGGGATCTGCGATCCTTGACAATGGATGAACTGAACGTACTGTGCAGAGAAATCCGGCAGGAGATTATCCGCACTGTGGCGAAGAACGGCGGGCATCTGGCATCCAATCTGGGTGTTGTGGAGCTTACCGTTGCTCTGCATTATGTCTTTGATGTCCCGTTTGACAATATCGTGTGGGATGTGGGGCATCAGTCCTACACCCACAAAATCCTGACCGGGCGCAGAAAGCAGCTGTGTACTATCCGTACCCAGGGCGGGCTTTCGGGCTACCCAAACCCCAAGGAAAGCGACTGCGACCCGTTTCATTCGGGCCACAGCAGCACCTCCATTTCAGTTGCTCTGGGGCTGGCCAATGCAAAAAATCTTCACAATGACCCCGGCCACGTGGTTGCGGTGATCGGCGACGGCGCCCTGACCGGCGGCCTGGCCTATGAGGGCCTGAACAACGCGGGACGCTTCCCGAAAAACTTTATCGTCATTCTCAACGACAACAAAATGTCGATTTCAAAAAATGTCGGCTCCATTGCCCGGTATCTGGCGCATATCCGTACGCAGCCGGGTTACCTGAAGGCAAAGGGAACCGTAGAGGGAATCCTCGATCACCTGCCGGTGCTCGGCGACCCGATCAGCAATGTTCTGCAGAAATCCAAAACCCTGCTCAAGCAGGCGCTTTATAAGGGCACCTTATTTGAGGATATGGGCTTTGCCTATTATGGCCCGTATGACGGCCACGACGTGGAGCAGATGATTTCTGTGCTGCAAAGCGCAAAAGAGATCAATCGCCCCGTTCTGCTGCATGTCATTACCGCAAAAGGAAAGGGCTACACCTTTGCAGAAAAAAATCCGGACGCGTTTCACGGCGTTTCCTGTTTTGATATCAAAACGGGGGAGTCCCAGGCTTCCGGAGAGAATTTTTCCAAGGTGTTCGGCAAAAGCCTTTGCGGCATGGCCAAAAAGGATGAACGCATCTGCGCAATTACGGCGGCTATGGAGAGCGGAACCGGTCTCACCGGCTTCCACAAAGCGTTTCCCGATCGCTTTTTTGACGTGGGAATCGCGGAGGAGCACGCCGTTACCTTTGCCGGCGGACTTGCGGCCGGCGGAATGCTGCCGGTGTTTGCCGTGTACTCCAGCTTTTTGCAGCGCAGCATCGATCAGGTGATTCACGACGCGGCTCTGCAGAATCTGAAGGTAACGCTCGCGATCGACCGGGCCGGAGTCGTGGGTGAGGACGGCGAAACCCATCAGGGACTATTTGACGTTTCCCTGCTCAGCGCCATTCCGAACATGACGATTTTTTCCCCGGCCTATCACGAGGAACTGGAGCTCTTGCTCCATCAGGCAGTTTACGAGTGTCCCGGAGTCACGGCAGTGCGCTATCCCCGCGGGGGCCAGCTGTATCAGCCGGAGAATTTCGCGATCACGGGCAACTCCTTCGATGAATACGGTGACCCCGAAGCGCCTGTGGTGCTGGTCACCTACGGCAGAATCTTTTCCATGGCCTGCCTTGCGGCAAAAAAGCTGCAGAAGGAAGGGATTTCGGTTCGGATCATCAAGCTTAATCGAATCCACCCGGTGGACCCGCAGGCGATCAACGCCTGCATGAATGCCCGTCACACCTTCTTTTTCGAGGAAGGCGTCCGGCAGGGCGGGGTAGGCGAGCATTTTCTGTACCTGATGTACCAGCAAAATTATGCGGGGAAAACAACCCTGCAGGCGGTGGAAAACCGCTTTGTCAAGCATGCTACCATGCGCCAGTCTTTGGCTGAACTGGGGCTGGACAGCGAGGGCATGAAAAATAGGATTCAAACGGAGTATCTAAAGTGACGGAGAAAAAAAGACTCGACACCCTTGTGTTTGAAAAGGGCTTTGCAGAAAGCCGTGAAAAGGCCAAAACCCTGATCATGCTGGGGAACGTTTATGTAGATAACCAGAAATCAGACAAACCGGGAACCATGCTCCCTGCCGACGCGGCCATAGAGGTGCGCGGGCAGGGGCTGCGGTATGTCAGCCGCGGCGGTCTCAAGCTTGAAAAGGCGATCGAGCTGTACGCGCTTGACCTTTCCGGCCTTATCTGTATGGACATCGGCGCTTCTACCGGCGGATTTACCGACTGCATGCTGCAGAACGGCGCCGAAAAGGTGTATTCGGTAGATGTCGGCTACGGCCAGCTCGCGTGGAAGCTGCGCACAGACCCCCGGGTGGTGAACCTGGAGCGAACGAATGTGCGTTACTTAACCCCGGAGCAGGTGCCGGATTCCATCGATTTTTTCAGTGTAGATGTATCCTTTATTTCTCTGACGCTGGTACTGCCGGTGGCAAGAACCTTTCTTTCCGACAACGCGAGGGCTCTTTGCCTGATTAAGCCGCAGTTTGAAGCCGGGCGCGAAAAGGTCGGGAAAAAGGGTGTGGTTCGCGATCAGGCAGTCCACGAGCAGGTGATTATCAAAATTCGGGATTTCGTCCTTGCGCATGGATTTTCCGTGCTGGGGCTTACCTTCTCACCGGTCAAGGGGCCGGAGGGAAATATTGAGTATTTGATCTATTTGCAGAAATCGGAACATCCGGAGGATATCAGCGGACAGTCCGTGCCGGATTTGGTGGAGCAATCCCACATCGAGTTAAACGGTGGTGATACACATTGATTGCAGCAGTCATTCCTAATCTGACAAAAACAAATGCGGAACAGGTGACGCAGGAGCTTGTCAAAGAGCTGCGCCGTCTGGGAATCCATGTCTGCATGGACGCAGCTCTATACAGCAGCTTTCCGTACCGCGATATTGAATTTTTTGAGGATTTTCTTGGCATGATAGCTGCATGCGATATCGTTATTGCCGTAGGCGGCGATGGTACGATCATTCACGCGGCCAAGCACGCCGCACTGGCCGACAAGCCGATTTTGGGCGTCAATGCCGGCAGAATCGGGTTTGTCGCCGGTCTGGAGCCGAACCAGCTACATCGTCTGCATCAGCTGCTGGACGGCACCTATAAGGTCGAGCGCCGCCTGATGCTCGAGGCCTCTTTAAAAAGCGAGCAGTATCAAAATGTATATTACGCGCTGAACGAAGGGGTGATTTCCCGTGGCTCCCAAAGCAGGATTCTCGATTTTCAGGTTTCTTATAACGACAACAATCTTTGCCACTACCGTGCGGACGGCCTGATCGTTGCAACGCCAACCGGCTCTACGGCGTATTCTCTTTCCGCGGGCGGCCCGGTGATCGAACCGGCGATGCGCTGCCTGCTGCTGACCCCGATTTGCCCGCATTCTCTGATGACACGCTCGGTCGTGTTCGGTGAGGACACCACTTTGCATATCAACGCGGTGCCGAACGGGCAAAGCGAAATCTTTCTGACTCTCGACGGAGAAACGACGATTCCCGTAACAGAGGGCGAATGCGTACGCTTTCAAAAGTCTGCCCGGTCGGTCAGCCTGATCGACCTGAAATATCAAACCTTTTATGAAGTAGTGAATGAAAAACTTTCAGAACGGAGAGCGTGACATGAAAACAAGACGTCATACGAAAATTCTGGAACTGATCAGCGAATATCAAATCGATACGCAGGAGGAACTCCTGCGCCGGCTGAAAGAGGCTGGCTTCGATGTAACGCAGGCCACGGTATCCAGAGATATTAAAGAGCTTCGCCTTGTTAAGATTCTGTCTGCGGACGGAAAGTACCGTTATGCAAACAGTCAGGAGCCGTCTCGAGATATTTCCGGAAAATTCTATTCGCTGTTTGAGGATTCCGCCGTAGATGTGGACAACGCCATGAATCTTGTGGTCGTCAAGTGTCTGACGGGAATGGCCAACGCCGTTTGCGCCGCGATGGACAGTCTGCGCTGGGAAAAGGTGGTGGGCACCGTTGCCGGTGACGACACCGTGCTCATCGTGTGCAAAACGCCGGAGACGGCGCTTGAGCTGACCGAGGACCTTAAAAAACTGATTGTTGGCAGGTGATAGCAGATGCTCTCGCAGCTGTATATCGAAAATGTGGCTGTTATTGAAAAATGCGGGCTGGACTTTGACGCCGGCTTTAATGTGCTGACCGGAGAAACCGGCGCCGGTAAATCCATCCTGATCGACTCAATCGGCGCGATTCTGGGCGAGAGAACCTCACGTGAGCTGATCCGCACCGGGGCTTCCTCCGCTTTTGTCAGCGCCGTGTTTTCCTCGCCAAACGGCCATGTCCTGCAAAAGCTCACAGAGCTCGGCTATTCCGCCGATGAGGAGGGCAATGTCCTGATTCAAAGGGAAATCAGCCAGACGGGGAAAAACACCTGCCGCATCAACAGCCGGCCGGCCACGGTATCCGTATTAAAAGAGATCGCCCCGTTCCTTGTCAATACCCATGGGCAGCATGAGAGCTACCAGCTGCTTTCACCGGATCTGCATATTCGGTACATAGACCGTGTGGGCGAGCTTCTGCCTTTGCTTGGCGAATATCAGCACGCTTACCGGAATATGTGCCGCATCCGCGACGAGCTGCAGGCGTTCGATCTGGACGAATCGCAGAAGGAGCGCCGGATGGATTTGCTCAAATACCAGATTCAGGAGCTGGAAGAAGCCGCGCTGCGCCCCGGCGAACAGGAACAGCTGACGGAAAAACGCACGCTGTACCGCAACAGCGAGCGTCTGGCACAGCAGTTCCAGCTGGCACGGGCCTTGCTCGACGGGGAAGAAGAGGGCGGCGTTCTGTCCGCCATGGCGCAGATCAGCTCCGCTTTGCTCGACGCAAAGCGCTATCTTCCGTCGGCCGAATCGCTGTCCGACCGTTTTCAAAACCTGGAATACGAGCTGCAGGACTGCAGTGTGGAACTAAGCCGCACCGCAGAGCTTTTGGATTATGACCCCGCGGAGCTGGAGCAGATTGAAGACCGGCTCGATTTTTTGTACCGGCTCAGCCTGAAATACGGTGAGACAGAAGAGGACATGCTGGGCTATCTTGAAAATTGCCGCGCCGAGCTGCAGAACATTGAGCTCTCCGATGAACGCCTTGCCAAGCTGAACGAGCAGTACGAAAACGCCAAGGAAGAAGCGATCCGCCTTGCGAAGCTTCTTTCCGCACAGCGTAAAAAGGCGGCGTCCAGGTTTATCGAGAGCGTAAAAAAGGAACTGCAGTTTTTGAATATGCCGGGAGTGTCCTTTGAGGTGGAGCAGGAGCGCTGCCCGCTCAACGCGACCGGCTGTGACAAGATTCAGTTTCTGCTTTCCACCAATCCGGGGGAGCCGCCGAAGCCGGTGGCGAAAATCGCGTCCGGCGGTGAGCTTTCACGCATTATGCTGGCGATTAAATCGGTGCTTGCGGGGAAAGATGAAGTGGACACCCTGATTTTTGATGAGGTGGACACGGGCATCAGCGGCAGCGCAGCACAAAAGGTGGGCCTCAAGCTGCGACAGGCCGCCGAGGGACATCAGGTGATTTGTGTGACCCACTTGGCGCAGATCGCCGCTCTGGCCCAGAACCATCTGCTGATTCAGAAGAAACAGCAGCAGGACCGCACTTTTACAGAGATCACTCCGCTCGATGCCGAGGGCCGCGCCAACGAGCTGGCGCGCATTATGGGCGGGTTCCCCGTTACGGAGCTGATGCTGGAAAACGCCCGCGAAATGCTCCGGCTCGCGGAACAGGCGCCGGGAAAGGCCGGGGCTTGACAAGGCAAAAAACATTCGTTATAATGCAAATCAATGGCGAAGAAGGAAAAAAGTACAGGAAAGCGGCCGGTACAGAGAACCTGCGGTTGGTGCAAGCAGGGGCGGAAGCTTCCCGGAAATACATTCCTGAGCCGTCGGGCTGAGAAAGCGGCAGATTGCCGGATTTAGGCTCGTCCGGGTGCGCCCGTTAGCGCGTTTGGGTAATTTTTTACCCGTGAGGCCGCCGCCGTGAGGCTGCGGTAAACTGAGGTGGTACCGCGGAATTTCCGCCCTCTGCAGGAGAAAAACGCAGGGGGCTTTTTATTTTCCCCTTGCAGACTGAATTGGAGGAAATGGAAAATGGGAGTATTTGACGAACTGGAAGC
>JAEXDU010000145.1 GCA_023401495.1 Bacillota bacterium | reverse complement strand
CTGCGCCAGTAGGACCAGTGGGGCCAGTCGGGCCTTCCAGACCAGCCGCGCCAGTAGGACCAGTGGGGCCAGTCGGGCCTTCCAGTCCTGCCGCACCGGTTGGACCGGTTGGGCCAGTCGGGCCTTCCAGTCCTGCCGCACCAGTTGGACCAGTTGGGCCAGTGGGACCTTCCGGACCGGTGGGGCCGGCCATGCCCGTATCATCTGTTCCAATTACAGCCAGAGAGGCTTTGACCGGGACAACGGTTGAATAATAAATCGTAGCGCTGCTGCTATTCCTCAGTTCTACGGTTACAGGCGCTGTTAGCACTTCTATGACGCCAACTCCGACTACTTCACCTGTTTTGATGGGAGAATTACCGATTATGACATCTCCCTGCGATGAAACCAGCGAAAATCCGGCGCCAATGGTCGATACAGAGGATTGTGTGGCTACCCACCAGTCAAATTCATATGTGCCCGCTTCTAGTATTGTTATAACGCCAGTGGCATTGTTGTAACTGATATTCCCAATAGAAATCAGTGTTGAATCAAAGATGACGTTTGTGTTAGATTCAACGGTTCCCGCTGTTAAGCGTTCAACCTGCAGTGATATACTCATAAAGGTACCCTCCTATGAATCATTTTATGTTGCCAAGCTGGATCTGTGTATAGCATCTTTGTGAGGGTCCAGATTAGAACGTTATTATGATCACATGCTTTTGAAAAAGGAAATACCTTTATAACAAAGCTTTGAAAAATGCTGGAACAACCCAAAACGCGTCGGTACAATCACCCGGATCAGAATGTTTCTGCCGCACATGCCAAAGAGCTTCACCGGTTTTGATATCGTATTTCTTCGCCTGCTTATTTTTGGTCAATATGATTCCGTACCGTTGACAGCAACCGGCTTATCAGGATTTCTGGCCGGTGCAGAAATTTTACAGACGCATAAAAGCTGTTGCAATTTAAATGCAATATGATTCGATCTACATTTTCCACACCAAACACAGGTATTTAGGTATATTTATTATAATAAGGTAAAGTTTAAGAGATAGTGGACTGGTAGATGAATCAATTCAAGGATAATCTTAGACTCGCCATGAAATCAGCCAATGTGACGCAAAGTGGGCTGGTTAATTGAGTCAATTGCAATAGAATATCTTAGCTGCCTATTTACGCGGTACGGTAACCTCAGAAGTCAAAGGATGTGCGAACTCGTAACGGCGCTGAATGCAGATATGAACCAGTTGTCTGGTGTATGTAGTGTTCAAAGAAGCTGCGAGAGATTTCCAGAATCAGACCCGGATCAATTCTCAACCTGACTATCTTAATGTTCTTGACAAAAGAGGTGTCATCCCAGAGCAATTAGCAAAATGAGCAACATCAAAGCAAATTCCATTCGGAAATATTTAAGTGGTAATTCTTTTAAAATGCAGCTTATATATGGCGAGCAAGTATAGATGAATAGATAAAGGTCCGGCTGTGTAATGATACATTGCAGACTGCAAATGCTTTTTCAAGTAAACTGTATTTTGAAGAAATAATTGGACGATGATAGAAATTTATGTTATATATAAATAAAGTATAATTATGCCCCATCAAAGGAGGAATAAAAATGAGCAACGAGATCGAAAAAAATGTGGACAAGATAGTTGGTAAGGTAAAAGAGGTTGCTGGACATGTTGTCAATTCCGAAGAGTTGGAGCTAAAGGGAAAACTGCAAGGTTTAAAAGGCGAAGCAGCCGAGGTTGGGGAAAAGGTAAAAGAAAAGATTGCTGAAAAGGCCAATGATCTGATTGACGCGATTCAGGAAAAGAAAGAGGATAGTAAAGAAAACTGAACAATCAGAATATAAAACAAAAAAATCCCCCGTAACCGGATTCACTCCGGCTACGGGGGATTGTCTCTTTTTAATTAAAGTAGGTGGTCTGGCGGCAGGCAACACCATCTGTTTGACGCCCGCTGCTACATCAAACTTAATGGATGCGTGGGTAATTTCCTTACCGCTTTCGGGGTTGTAAATCGTATAAGTGATATATGTCGTTCCCGGGCGCAGACCGGTAACACGGTAATTGCCATTTGGCAGCTGGCGAACGGACGCGATGCCGTCACGCGAAGATGTCATTCGGCGAATTTTGGCATGAGCACTCCCCACCAGCTTTACGCCAATGTCATAAATGTTCCCGGGGGCCATTGTATATGTTCTGGTATCCATTGTAACCGCACCGTAATAAGCTCTTCCATTGTAACCCAGTGCGCCACTTGGCAGATAAAGTATATCCTCTCCGATCACACGAAAGCTGTAACCATTCGAATTTGCGTAATCGGATGCGAAAGAGTCCTTTTTACCATAAATAATAAAATCAGGATAAATGGGAAGACCAGTAAAATCATTCCTCTTGGGATTCGACGTTGTGTAAAACTGACCAATAATGTGTACATATTTATCAGGGAAAACAATGCTTTTCAGGTTAAAACAATATACATCATAAAAACAAAAGCGGCACACCGGAAAATCATTCCAGTGCGCCGCTTCATAGTTTTACTCGATTTTTTTGATCTTGTACCCTATTACAGCACAAATCCGCATCAGCCCAAGAGCCAATGCGGATAGTGATAAGGTTGGTGGAACAAAAGAGGTGATCATGTTGATACCATTTCACGATTTTCGTTGCCAAAAGCATGTGGGTTTTCATTTTACTGGTTTCATTTCCGCTTTTACTGGATGTAAATGGAAAAGGCGCTGCACTTTTTCATAACATATAACATTACCAATTGCCAAATATTTGTTACCCTAAAATCCGAAAGGTTCATTACTTCAGGCGGTTGCTCTCTTCATATCCTTACGCCATTACAGAACAACTTGCCCATCCCATCAAAAGGAACCGGACAAATCCCTGTCAGTCGTTTTTGACATTGGATCGCATCGGCTGTGACTGCAATAACCTCATCGCTGATGACACGTTCCATGGTTTGCGCGTCTTTGACCGCTGTTAACTCGTCAACTCCTATTTCCACTAAGGCATGGGCTAAAATACAATGGCGTTCGAAGATATTTTCCGCAACGGATTGCCCCTGATCGGTAAATACCAAATCACGGTCCATTTTTTGCAGATAGCCTTTTTCACAAAGGTTCGCAACGGCTGTTGTGACACTTGGTTTGGAGCAGTTCATAAAATTGGCTACATCAATCGAGCGAACAGCGCCCAGGCGCCTGGTCAGCACATAAATGGCTTCCATATAATTCTTCTCTGAGTGACTCAGCTGTGGCATGGCGGATACCTCCCTCCGAACCTGTTTGTGTAAGGCTATTTTATTTCAGCTACTGCAGCTTGCACAAAGGCCGCAGCCTGTTTTAAATCGTCGCTGTCCGGGTGGCCTTTGTGCATTGCGGAAAACTCCCCTCGGCAATGAAAGCTGTGGCGGGATACCGGGATTCCCTGTTCCCGAACCAGCTTTTCTATTTCGCGGTCCGGCTCCTTTTTCAGGGCCGATGTGCCGAACACAGCAACACATTTTACCTTCGCCGGGTCAAGCTGCGCGATAAACTGCTTTAAGTTTTTATCTATGCCGCCCCAATAAACGGAACCGCCTAAAAACAGCAGATCAACCGGTTCGGCAAGGGGTACGCTGCAATCTTTGGATTCGGCGCCGGTCTCTCTCGCAATGGCGTCAGCCAGCTTTTTCGTGTTGCCGCCGCGGCTATAATAACGTACGGCTGTTTTCATATCCATGCACTCCTTATATTTCAGTTGATTTATTTTGCGGTATGGTTCGTTCGCGTAATCGCCTTATACATCAATGCCGAGCAGAGATTTTGCCAGCAGTCCTATTAGAAAAGAGATGACTGCAACACCCAGACTGATAAGCGCCATTTCCCCAAAGCGCCGCAAAAATGGAAGCTCCTGCGCGATGGAGATATAAAGATTAAAGAGCAGAATAATGAGCACGACGGTCACCAGCATAATCCCAAGTGCCACCAGAGACAGGCTGTTTGGCAGCAGCAGGAAGGGCAGCACCATCAGGGCGACGGTGATTAAATACGCCACGCCGGTATAAAGGCTCGATTTCAAAGCGTTTGCGTTGCCGCTTGCCCGCTCGGCCAAATAGTTGGACGCCGCCATAGAAAGAGTTGCCGAAACGCCGGTGATGATAGCGGAAAGGGCGACAAGGCGGGTGTTGGCCAACGCAAAGGTGAGGCCGGCGATCGTTCCGGTCAGCTCTACCAATGCGTCGTTGAGCCCCAGCACCATGGCGCCGACATAATGCAGACGTTCTTCATCCACCATGTCCATCAGGCGCTTTTCATGCTCTTCCTCTTCGTCAATGATGGCGCGCGCCTGGGGAATTTCCGCTTCAATCTGCCGCAGCTCCTCCACGCCGAAGTCCTCGCCGTTTTCCAGGAATTTGATGGTGAAGGTGTCGCCCAGCACGCGGCTGAGCAGCTTGAAAAAGCCGAGCTTCAGCCGGTTGGGCCGGACATCTCTGCCGGTATAGCTTTTCCAAACCTCATAATGATTTTGTTCCGCCTGCGCAATTTCAAACAGGACGGCTTTGTTTTTTTCATCCTTTTGCCGCCCCGCAATATACGCGTACACAATGCTGCCGGTGATTTCATCGCGCTGCATTTGTAAAATCCGCTGATACACAGCCGGTGTCAATGAATGTGCCATGCTGAGATTCCCCCTCAAAGCAGTGCTTCAATCTCCGCTTCCAATTGTGCGGGTGGAACGGCTGGTGAAAATCTGGCGACGACATTCCCGTTCCGATCGATGAGAAACTTGCCGAAATTCCATTTGATGTCCCCGGATACCGCGTCGGGCGTATATTGTTTCACCCGTGCCTCAAATTCGGCGGAACGCTCATCCCCGGTGTCTTCCGGAGCCTGTGCCTTCAGCCAGCAGTACAGCGGATCGGCCTTTTCTCCGTTAACATCGATTTTGGCAAAGCGGGGAAAAGTCGTGTTGTAGTTAAGCGTGCAAAACGTATGAATTTCCTCATCGGAGCCGGGGGCTTGCTCCAGAAACTGATTACAGGGGAAATCCAGAACTTCCAGCCCTTTGTTACGGTATTTTTCATACAGCGCCTGCAAAGCGGAATACTGCGGGGTCAGCCCGCACTTGGTTGCGGTGTTCACAATCAGCAGGACTTTTCCTAGATACTGTGCCAGAGATACTTCTTCACCCTGTCGGTCTTTTACTGTAAAATCATAAATGTTCATCAGAATCCTCCTTGTCTTCAGTCCAAAGCTTGCGTGACTTCCCGCTCATATTGGAACAATGTGCATCCACCCTTATGATTCACCGCTTCCACCGCGCTGATTGCACGAACTTTTTCAAAAAAGGAGGATCGCAGCACGGTTAAAAGCGACTGTTCTTTCAAATTCATTTCGGAATAAGGGGAGAAAGGGCAGGGCTCAGCGCCGCCTGTGGCATTAATGTGAAAGAACCCGCGTCCAGCGGCAAGACACCCGCCCATTGCCTCTTCGTCACCGGGGAAGGATAGGATAACCATTCCCTTGTTCTCCCGCAGACGGTCAATTCGTGCTGCAAGGGTACGTAAGGCCCCTTCGTTCAAAATCAAGTGCTCCGTGCCTTTTTCCACAGGAACATACTCAACATAGAAAATCAGGCCACAGCCGCTTTCGCGCAGGGTGTCAACAAAACCCGCTTCCGTCACATCGTTTTGATTTTCTGCAGTTACCGTGATGGACGCACCGAACAGGATGCCGCGCTCTTTCAGACTCTTTGTCGCCTGCTCAACTCGCGCCGACACTCCCCGCCCCCGACGGGCGTCCGTATTTTGGGCGTCGCCCTCAATGCTGAGTACGGGAATCAGGTTGCGGTGCCGGTCAAACAGATTCAGATACTCCTCGTTTATCATGGTTCCATTGGTAAAAATGGGGAACAGAATATTTTCAAACTCCGCCGCGGCATCGTTCACGTCACGGCGCAAAAGCGGTTCGCCACCGGCGATCAGAACAAAGGATACCCCGATGTCCGACGCCTCTTCAAATATGCGCCGCCAATCGCCGGCACTGAGTTGTTCCCGTATCTGTTTGTCGCCGCAGCTGCCGTTTGCCCGCGCATAGCAGCCCGTACACCTCAGATTGCATTCTGTCGCGATGCTTGCAATCAGAAATGGCGGAATATGCGTCCCATCTTGTTCGTGACGCGCCCTGATTTTTGCACTTTTGCGCAAAACAGACGTTTCTCGCAGTATAAAGGATTGTCCCCGAAAATTACCGAGATAAAACCGTCCCACAGTATCTGCAATGTTTTTTATTCCATTGTTCATAAAATCATTCAGGTCTAACATGGCACATAATTCCTTCTTCGTTTCATTCGGCAAATCAAAAATCTTGCATTCTGACCCACCCCGTGATATGATTATAGTACAAAATACGGTTATTTCAAGTACGCAGATAAAAAGAACTAAGTAAGTAAAAACATACTATTGGAGTTGAGGAATACAGGATGTCCACTCAAAAGAAGCAAGAATCCGCGCAGCAGGCGGAAGAACTGCTCTGTCCAATCCGCTATATCATGAGTATCTTTGGCGGTAAATGGAAATTACCGATTGTGTGTATGCTTTCAGGGGATACCCCTTTAAGGTATAGCACCATAAAAAGAAGATTGGGCGACATTACCAATGTGATGCTGTCACAGTCACTGAAAGAACTGGAGGCGGAGGGGATTGTTCACAGGGAGCAATACAACGAAGTGCCGCCCAGAGTGGAATATACTCTGACGGAAAAAGGCGTCAGTGTTTTACCTGCGCTCCAGCAGCTGGCCGGGTGGGCGATTGGGGCGATGCAGGGCGATGCCTCCTGCAGCGTTCGATGTACAAAATGCCAGTCTACAACATGATAAAAAACCCGCTGTCCGCCGGTTGTTGCGGCGGACAGCGGTTTTTTTCAGTCTTCTGGAGGGGGAGCTTTCTTAATTGTCTCTCATCCCTGACGGCGTCCTCATTCCCGACATGGGAATGAGGGCGCTTCTTTGTGTTCTGAAGACCCGCACAGATCGATACGATGATCAGGTGCAACCGTCAATGATAATTTATATCTTGCGACTCATTTCTAATTTTTCTTTTCTTTTTCATCCAAATGATAAACCCAATTCCCAAAATAATCATTATAACAAGCGCAGCGTATGAATATACATCCATATATTTATTAATGCGTTCCCATCCGGCTCCGGCAAAAGCGCCAAGACAAACTAAGACCACATTCCAAATAGCGGTGCCGAAAGTTGTGTATAGGAGGAATTTCCCCTTACGCATATGCGCCATTCCTGCGGGAATTGAGATAAGACTTCTGGCGATGGGAATGAACCGGCAAAAAAAGATGGTTGGAGTACCACGTCGGATAAACCAGTTTTCCGCCCGTTTCACGTCCTCTTTTTTTAACCCCAGAATATATCCCCATTTTTCAATAAGCCATTCCAATTTTTCCATAGGCAGTAATCGTCCGATCCCATAAAGGACAATCGCTCCAACCACTGAACCAATTGTGGCGAATAATACTACCATCCAAATATTCATATTGGTATATGTGGTCATAAATCCACCGAAAGTCAGAATCAGCTCGGATGGAATGGGGGGAAATATATTTTCAATTGCAATGAGCAACGCAATACCGAAGTACCCAAATTGATTCATAAAGCTAATGATTGATTCCTGCATTTGTTAATTCCCTTCCTGATCAGATAAGCCAGTTTTTGTGTTTTTTTCTGATAATCTCTTGTCCCATAAGAAATAGATAAACATTGACAATGCAAAACCAAATAGCCAACCGCCTAAGACATCTCCGGCATAATGCACTCCCAAATAGATTCGGCTGTATCCGATCAGGGCGGTAAGCGCAGCACAAAGGAAGGAAAGAATGATCTTTAAGGGGGTATTTTTCACGTACCTCCAAATCAGCAAAACCAGCATGGTATACAGAGCGGCATTGTTCATCGCGTGACCGCTGGGGAAGCTGTAACCTGTTTCACTGATGAGCTGCAATATATCCGGACGGCTTCTGCCAAAGATGTGCTTCAGGATAATATTGAATATGCTGGAAGCGATCACAGCCATTGATACGGGAAGGGCTATGGAGCTTCTCGCTTTTGGAATGATGAACAATATCAGGCAAAACACAATAATGGGAATGGGACCGCCAAGGTGTGTAATACCTTTCATCGCCAAAGTTAAATTGGGGGACATGTCCTCAATTGCTTCGCTGTAAGCCCATCCCTCAAAACGGGTGGAGATTGCCGCTTGAACACAGATAGCCAGCATGGCAAACAAAATAATTGGTATCAGAACAAACCAAATTCTTCGTCTATTCATCTTGATTCCGCTCTCCGTCAAGTTTATTGCCGCAATGTCTGCAATATCTGTCTTTTTCATCTGCGGCCGTATTGCATTTTTTACAAACATAACCAAACTTCGCACCGCAGAAAGTACAATATACATTCGATTTGTTTTGCAGAGTGCCGCATTTATAGCAGATTTGATGACCCTGCCTGTAAATAAGGAAAACGAACAAGCCAGCCAGATTCGTAAACAGGGTAATGATACCCCACATAGCCGGGTTCATCTTGGATTTAAGTGCCTTTGCGTAAACCCAAAGAGCGAGCAAAACCCAATACAGCATAAAAAACAGCATGGCGAGTGCAGCCACGGCTTTTATATAGAATTTACCATTCGCAACAGGCTGGACATCGCTGATAAAATAAACCTTCTCTCCGCTCGACCTGTCGGTAATATAAGAGAGCAAATAAATATTTTTAGAGTTGAATCCATTTTCATAGAAGTAAAGGTCTGTATATTCCTGTTCCACCTCGTTTTCAATTCCAAGCATAGACATTGACAAGGTCAGTTTGTCACCTTTCATCAGCCGAAAATGGGCATCCGGATTTTCCTGATCCGTGAGGAACCTGCCTCTCCCGACGGAACTCGGCGTAAGGGTTAAAGTCCCACTTTTTGATAAATCTGAATTCTTTGCGCTGAACAGGATTTCATTTTTTCCATTGAGAATAAGAACATCGACCATGTCTGGTGATGTATTTGCCAGATTAGTTAATTCAGACTCCATATTTTCAAATTTGTTCCTGTTACTTTCGACTTTTTCACTGATTCTATGGTACTCATACAGGAAAGTAAGCTTATCGCGGAAGGTATAAGCCAAAAATCCAGCGGACAAGATTCCGGCAAAAATCGAAATCAGCAGATAAACGATAATGATTTTCTTAAAATTAAGCTTGCTAACAAAATCATCAAAACGATTCATCTTTCCACACCTCCCAGTTTATTGCTGAACACAAGCGGCGATAAAATGCAAAAACAGATCATGAGGAAAAGTATGGCTGGAATACAGAATGTCCAAAGGCTGACGCCGGCAAAAACAAGTATTATAGGGACAAGGACAAACAGGGCGCAGGCAACGACAAATACCAATTGCAGCAATCTGTTTCGGTTTTTCTGTTTGATTTCAAAACATTTTCTGTCAATCTCATCGTCCAGCTTGCAGAGCAGTTCATTTATGTTATTATCCATGATAGGAGTCTCCTTTCAGCATTTTTCTAAGCCTGACCATGCCGTTGTGAATACGGCTCTTCACTGTTTTTGGTTCGCAGGAAAGCTGCTGAGCGATTTCCTGAAGCGTTTGCTGTTCCAGATATTTTAATTGAATGGCAGCGGCCTGTTCGGGTGGAAGACTTTCCAGAGATTTCAGCATTTCATCTACCTGCAAACGGTTAAAGACGGTGTCTTGTACACTGAAATGAGAGGGCATATTTTGCTCTTCCAAACTCAGTAGCCCCTGTCGGTTTTTCCTCAAATAGTCAATGTAACAGTTTCTGGAAATCGTCATCACCCATGTGGAGAAAGAGGCTTTTCCATGAACATCAAATTTTTCTATCCCTCGAATCAATTTTAAGAAAGTCTCCTGTGTTAGATCCTCACTCAAAGTCACATCGCCGCATATCTTTAAAAGAAATTTTGAAACATACGGATAATAGAAGGTAATGAGACTTTCAAACGCCTCTTTTTCACCTTTCTGTGCCGATACAATTAAAAAGAGCTCATCCAAAGCCTCACCTCCTTTTCAGTTTTCATCTTATTACACGTAAGTAAATGAAAAAGGTTGTTGGTAATATTTTTTCTTTTGTTTCCGATTGCAGATACCATCGAAATGTTTTTGATTTTATTTAAGGGATAAGCAGTAAACCGCCCCGACGAATGGGGCGCCTACTGCTTATCTGAATTATAACAGCATTAGCATTATTCCAGAT
>JAEXDU010000021.1 GCA_023401495.1 Bacillota bacterium | reverse complement strand
ATTCCCGCGGCTGAAACTGCTGCCAGCCGGGAATGTCCCAGCCGTTCTGGGTGAGATGGATTTCCACACCGAAGTCATGCAGTACCGCCAGCGTCAAATCGATGTATCCGGCGGATTCAAGCGGAGTCGTCAGGCGGATACGGCTGTCGCCCGGAAGAAGCGGGAGCGCCAGCAGAAGTCCTGTGATGAACTGAGAGCTGATGTTCCCCGGCAGCTCGTATTCACCGGGAATCAAACCGCCGTCGATCGTAAGCGGTAGTCCGCCCTCGCTTTTCAGCACGGCGCCATGCGGCGGCAGACACTCAAGATAGGTATTCAGCGGGCGGTAGGGCAGGCGGCCCCGGCCGGTCAGCTCGGCGCTGATGCCGAGCGCCGCCAGTACGGGGATGAGAAAACGCAGGGTTGAACCGGATTCCCCGCAGTCGATCTCGGCCTCATCCTCCCATTTTCCGCTGCTGTTGACGATGAGAGCGTCGCCCTCCCGGCGAACCTCTACGCCCATCGCCTGGATCGCACCCAGCGTGGCACGCATGTCCTCCGAATCCGCCACATGATACAGCCGGCTTTCGCCCCGGGCCAGTGCGGCACAGAAAATCGCGCGGTGCGCGGCGCTCTTGGAGGGGGGAACCGTCACGGAGCCGCATAACCGGGCAGGGGATACGATTGCTCGGTTCATGCGTGCCCCTCCTTTTCCTTTATTATAATAGGAAGAAGCTCTTGCTTCGGAATGGGATGTACAAACGAATGGCCGATCTCACGCAGCAGGATCAGGTTGAGCGTGCCGCCCATCCCTTTTTTATCCATAGCGGCGGCTTTGGCCAGACTTTCCGCCGGCGCGTCGTCCTCTGTGGGCAGATGGTACTGCCGTAGCAGGGCGGAAATTTCTTCTGCAGTGCCGGATTTTGTCAGACCAAGCGCCTCACCCGAGCAGGAAATTTTTACCATGCCGACGCCCACCGCTTCGCCGTGGGTCAGCTTGCCGAACTCATAGTGTTTTTCCAGGGCGTGACCCAGCGTATGGCCAAAATTCAGCAGCATGCGCTCGCCGGTGTCAAATTCGTCGTCCTCCACCACACGGCGCTTACAGTCTACGCACTCGGTGATCATCCGCTCGAGCACCTTTGGGTCTTTCGACACATCATTTTCGCGGATCAGCTCGAACAGTGGACGGCTTTTGATGCAGCCGTATTTGATGGCCTCGGCCATGCCGTCCGAGAAAAAGCGGGGCGGCAGGGTTGCGAGCGTGTCGGAATCGATCAGCACCAGACGCGGCTGGTGAAACGCGCCAACCAGATTTTTGCCCTGCGGCAGGTCTACGCCGGTTTTGCCGCCGACGGAAGAATCGATCTGTGCGAGCAGCGAGGTGGGAATCTGAATGAAGCCGATGCCGCGCAGGAACGTGGCGGCGGCAAAGCCGGCCATGTCGCCCGTCACGCCCCCGCCAAGTGCGACGATGAAATCGGTGCGGGTCATCTTCTGTTCGGCCATGGCCGTGTAAATCTGCTCAATGGTGGAAAGACGCTTGCTTTCCTCCCCGGCGGGGAAGGTGAAAACATCGGGCACAAAGCCCGCTTTTGCCAGGGAATCCGCCGCGCGCCGGGCGTACAGCGGGCCGACGTTGCTGTCGGTAATGATCATGGCCCGGCCGCCCTCGCGGAACAGCGCGCTTGCCTGTTCTCCCAGTTGATCCAGACAGCCGCGCTGAATCAGAATCTGGTAAGGGTTTGAGGTTTGAATCGTCAGTTCCATTTATTCTCCCAGCCTTTCCTTAATCTCCCGGCCCCGCCGCAGCAGGCCGCGAAGTGCTTCGCGGTCGTTTTTTTCCACGGCGTTCCGTATTTCTGTCAGATGCCCGAGCAGGGTATCGATTTCGCGGGTCAAAGGCTCGCGGTTTTCCAGGAACAGTTCACTCCAAAGGGTTTCGTTGATGCGCGCCACGCGGGAAACGTCGCGGTAGCTGCCTGCGGAGTAGCCGGGATGTTCGGGGCACAGCGGGCTCATCACATACGCGCAGGCCAGCGCGTGGGGTACCTGAGAGGTAAACGCGATCATTTCGTCGTGGTGCTCCGGCGTGGTGGCGATGGTGCGGGCCGCGCCGACCGAGCGGGCCAGATGCTCCATCAGTGCCACGGCATCATCCGGTGCTCCGCAGGGAATCAGCAGATAGCTTGCTCCCTCGAACAGATTAGCCTCACTTGCCGCAAAGCCGTTCTGCTCCTTTCCCGCCATCGGGTGGCCGCCGACGAAGGTAAAGCCGAATTCGCGGGCAAGCTCCGTCAGTTCGGGGCAGATATATCCCTTCACCCCGCAGGTGTCGCTCACGAGCGTGCCGCCGAGCAGCGCGCCTTTCTTTTGCACAAAGTCGATGCAGGCCTGCGGGTAGCAGCATAACAGAATCAGGTCGGCACGGGAAAGAGCGCCGTCATCCGCTTCGGCGGAAATCGCACCGCAAAGAAGCGCCTGCCGGATTACCTCCGGGTTCTGGTCGATCCCGGTGACCCGGTGGCGGCGGCTCTGCGAAAGGGCTTTGGCCAAAGAGCCGCCGATCAGCCCCAGCCCTACAATGACGATATCGAGCTCGTCAGGATTTCGTTTTTCCGGCGCGCGTCGGCCGGTGTGTGGTGTTGGTTGCAAAATTCACACTCTCCTTGCCAAATCGTTCGGCCGGTGCGGCCGTCTGCCGCATTATCGGGTTTTGCCGAATACCTTGCCCACCTCGAACAGGCGGGAGGAAATCTTGTCGAACTGGTCGGGAGTCAAAGACTGTGCGCCGTCGGAGAGCGCGTGCGGCGGGTCGTTGTGCACTTCGATGATCAGGCCGTCGGCCCCGGCGGCCACCGCGGCCATCGCCAGCGGCTCTACCAGCCAGGCGATGCCGCCCGCGTGGCTGGGGTCTACGACGACCGGCAGGTGAGAGAGCTTCTTGAGCACCGGCACGGCGGAAATATCCAGCGTGTTGCGGGTGTAGGGTTCAAAGGTGCGGATGCCTCGTTCGCAGAGAATGACCTGCTCGTTGCCGCCCGCCATGATGTATTCTGCGCTCATCAGCAGCTCTTCAATCGTGCTGGAAAGGCCGCGCTTTAACAGAATGGGCTTGTTGATCTTGCCGAGCTCCTTAAGCAGCTCAAAGTTCTGCATGTTGCGCGCGCCCACCTGAATGATGTCCACATCCTCGAACAGCTCGAGGTGTGAAACGCGCATGATCTCGGTGACGATCGGCAGGCCGGTCTTTTTCTTTGCCTCGCTCAAAAGCTCAAGGCCCTCGGCTTTCATGCCCTGGAAGGAGTACGGGGAGGTGCGGGGTTTGAACGCGCCGCCGCGCAGGAACTTGGCGCCCGCGGTCTTTACGCGCTCCGCGATGCCGCAAATTTGTTCCTCGCCCTCTACGGAGCAGGGGCCGGCAATCAGGGTGAGCGAGCCGTCGCCGATTTTCTGTCCGCCGGGGAGGGTGATCACCGTATTGTCCGGATGAAACTTGCGGTTTGCCTTCTTGTACGGCTCCTGCACCCTTTTTACGCTTTCCACCAGGTCCTGCGCAGCGATATAGTCCATGTCTACGACGGAGGTATCGCCGATCAGGCCAAGAACGGTTCTCTGGGTGCCTACCCAGGTGTTCACCTGAAGGTCGTAATGGCTGGTCAGCCTTTCAATGAATTGTTCCAGCTGATCGTTTGTGCATTCCGGTTTTAATACGATGATCATAATAGTACCCTCCTGTATTGAATTTGGGTAAAAAAATAGGGACGAGGCTGCCAGGCAGCTTCGTCCCTTCTAATATTACCCTGCAAAAATTAGCGGCGTTTGGTACGCCCTGTGCAAGAAGTAAATTCAGACCGACGGAAACAGTCACGGCAGTATTCGGAGCATGCGAAAAAATCCCACGCAAAATAATAGCGGGGATAGCCAAAGCTTGTAAATCGCACACTGTTACGAATAACGTCCATGAAAGAGATTCCTCCGATTTTCGTTTTCAACTTGCGTTCATGATAAACAATCTCAAAAAGTTTGTCAAGTGTTTTTGCTGAAAAAAAGTTCAGTTTTTTGTAAAATTTGTTCCGAGACCGTGTCCGGATCATCGTCGGCATCTACGCAAAGCTGCGCTGCGACACGGTATAAGGGCATTCTTTTGGCGTACAGCGCGCGCAGAAATTCCTGCCTGTCCACCCGCTGCAACAGCGGCCGGTCGCTCACGCCGTCCAGGCGGTGCTCCAGCGTATCGAGGGAAGCGTCCAGCAACACGATGACGCCGTTTTGGCGCAGGATGTCCACATTTTCTTCTCTTAAAACCGCGCCGCCGCCGGTGGCGATGACAAGATCTTTCTGTGAGGAAAGCTCCCGTGCGGCTTCCGTTTCCAGCCGGCGAAAGGTCTGCTCGCCCTCGTCGGCAAAAATCCGGGAAATGGTTTTTCCCTGCCGTTGCTCAATATATTGGTCCAGATCGAAAAAGCGCCGCCCGCTTTTCTGCGCCAGCACCTGTCCGACCGTTGTTTTGCCGCTGCCCATGAAGCCGCACAGCACAATGTTGCCGCCCATTCGCGTCACTCCTTTGTTCCGCCGAACATGCGGTTCATTTCCAAAATGGCGCTGCGGCTGATTTCGGCCACACGCTGCGGGTCAAACTGTGCGCCGTACCAGATGCGCTGCGCCGCGGCCGCCTGCCACACGAGCATATCCATGCCGCCCACGGCCATAGCCCCGGCGCGCCGGGCCGCCTGCAGGAATAGGGTATCTTCCGGATTGTACACCGCATCGAACACAGCGGAAATGTTTTGGTATAATTCCGCCGGAAGCGGGGGAATAGTATGGGTGTTCGGGTGCATGCCCGCCGGCGTGCCGTTCACGGCCAGATCATACGATTCGGCCGGGTCAAGCT
The DNA here is from genome assembly GCA_023401495.1 of Bacillota bacterium. Lineage (GTDB taxonomy): Bacteria > Bacillota > Clostridia > Oscillospirales > Acutalibacteraceae > Faecalispora. Next base: position 2,285 of record JAEXDU010000021.1, on the reverse strand, counting down.
CGTCGTAGCGGCAGACACGCACTAAAAAATCCTTCTGTTCCCGGCGCAGGCGCTCGGTCAGGGAGTCCGCCAGCTCGCGGGCGGAAGAAAGGCCGCTTTCCCGCACACAGATCGTCAGATCGGGGAAATAGGCGGCGTCGGCCAGCTCAAAAGCCATCACGCGCGAAACGCCGCCGCTGCCCAAAATCAGATTTTTTCCTCCCATGGGGATTCCCGCGGCGCGAAGGGACTTTTGAAAGCCCTCCCCGTCGGTGGTAAAGCCGCAAAGGCATCCATTCTCGTTCTTGACGGTATTCACCGAGGAAAACGCCGCCGCTTTTTCATCGATTTTTCCCAGCAGAGTCATGACCGCCTGCTTATGAGGAATCGTCACATTAAAGCCGTCCAGCCCGAGAAGGCGCTCCTTCTCTTCGGGCTGCGCAAGCTCCTCCGGCGAAACGGAGAACACCGTGTAGTCCGCGTCGATCCCCGCAAGGCGGAACAGCTCGCCGTGGATGAACGGCGACATGGTGTGGCCCACCGGAAACCCGATCAGGCCGAAATGACGTTTTTTCATTTGGAAACCCCTCTGAAAAGAAATAATTAGGAATGTTATAATTCCTATTGACAAAGAGAAAGATTGCTAATAATATGTGGGTAGGGAAATTGTAGCATACAATATTCTTGATTGCAAACCGAGCGCAATCATTTTTTACTTTATTCGGTAAGGAGGAAAAAGGATGGTTTTTGAGAAGGTAAAGGCGATCCTCAGCGAGCAGTTCGATGTTGAGGAGGACTCCATTACTTTAGACACATCTGTGGTGGATGACCTGGGCGCGGATTCCTTGGATGTGGTCGACCTGCTGATGTCGATCGAAGATGAATTTGAAATCGAGATTCCCGATACGGAGATCGATAACATTAAAACAGTCGGGGAACTTGTGAAATACATTGAAGAGCATGTTTAAGACTGTATAAAATCAGCAAAAAAATGGTTAAAACTGTATAATCTACAAAAAATGAAAGCCGTTGTGCCCTGCACAGCGGTTTTTTTATGATTTTTTAGGCTTTTGACTTGAAAATCACAAAGGAAGCCGATATAATGTATGGAGTTAGCATGGAAAATAAAATATTTTCAAAAGGAGAGTAAAAATCGTTGAATGAATTCAGCTTTTTAGTTGACGGCGTGCAGACTATGGCCGCCAACCCGAAAATGCTGGTCATGTGGGCAGTTGGAGCGCTGCTTATTTGGCTTGCAATTGAAAAGGATTTTGAACCTGCACTGTTGCTCCCCATGGGCTTTGGTGCAATCCTCGTAAACCTTCCCCTTCCGGGTGTTATTGGTGACGAGACTACCCACGGTATCGTGGCTTGGCTGTTTGATGTCGGTATCGCGACCTCTGAGGCGTTCCCGCTTCTGTTGTTCGTTGGTATCGGTGCGATGATCGATTTCGGACCCCTGCTTTCCAACCCCCGGATGCTTCTGTTCGGCGGCGCGGCTCAGTTTGGTATCTTCCTGACTGTTGTGCTGGCGGTTCTGCTCGGTTTCCCGCTGAAGGATGCCATGAGCATCGGTGTTATCGGCGCGGCTGACGGCCCGACCTCCATTCTCGTTTCTCAGCAGCTGCAGAGCGCATACATGGGCGCGATTGCCGTTGCGGCTTATTCGTACATGGCCCTGGTGCCGATTATTCAGCCCATGGCGATCAAGCTGGTAACAACCAAGAAAGAGCGCATGATCCGCATGCCCTACAATCCGAAGTCTGTTACCAAGACCACCAAGATTCTGTTCCCCATCATCGTTACTCTGATCGCGGGCATGATCGCTCCCGATTCCGTAGCGCTGGTAGGCTTCCTGATGTTTGGTAACCTGATCCGTGAGAGCGGCCGCCTCGAGAGCCTGTCTCAGACAGCGCAGGGCCCGCTGGCAAACCTGATCACCATCTTCCTGGGCATCACCATCGCGTTCACCATGCAGGCAGATCGCTTCCTGACACTGGGCACGCTGATCGTTATGGCTCTGGGCCTGTTTGCATTTATCTTTGACACCATCGGCGGCGTTGTGTTCGCGAAGATCCTGAACATCTTCCTGCCGAAGGATAAGAAGATTAACCCGATGGTCGGTGGCGCCGGTATTTCCGCGTTCCCGATGTCCGCTCGTGTCATCCAGAAGATGGCGCTGAAAGAGGACAACCAGAACCACCTGCTGATGCACGCTGTTGGCGCGAACGTTGCAGGCCAGATCGGTTCCGTTGTGGCCGGCGGTATTATTCTGTCCCTGGCTAAAACCTTCGGACTGATGTGAG
>JAEXDU010000010.1 GCA_023401495.1 Bacillota bacterium | reverse complement strand
GTTCTACCTTGTAAACGTGTATACTCCCAACTCCCAGCGCGAGCTTGTGCGCCTTCCCTACCGCATGGAATGGGAGAATGCTTTCCGCGAGTATGTCACAGAGCTGGACGAGAAAAAGCCGGTCATTATCTGCGGCGATCTGAACGTAGCGCATCAGGAGATCGACCTGAAAAACGCAAAGAGCAATATCGGCAATGCCGGTTTTTCATATGAGGAGCGCGGCAAGCTGACCGAGCTTTTGGCCAGCGGTTTTCTGGACAGCTTCCGCGAAATATACCCCGATCTGACCGGTGCCTACACGTGGTGGTCCTACATGTTCAAGGCGCGCCAGAACAACGCGGGTTGGCGCATCGATTATTTTCTGATTTCCGAACGGCTGCGTGAAAAACTCAGTGACAGCCTGATTTATTCAGAGGTGCAGGGCAGCGACCACTGTCCGGTAGGACTAATATTGGCCTGCGATTAAAGGTGGAGAAATCACAAGCAGGGTCCACTGTTGTATTGTAGATCAGTATGATTTTATCTGATTAAAGGGGGATGTAAGTCATGCGCAGCACAGAATATCATCTGTCAAACCATGAACTGAAATATCTAAAGCTTCTGGCGGAGGATTATCCGACCATTCAGGCGGTATGCACAGAGATTATCAACCTTCAGGCGATTTTGAATCTGCCGAAGGGTACAGAGCACTTTATGAGCGATCTGCACGGCGAGTACGACGCTTTTTACCACATCGTCAATAACTGCTCCGGCGTTATCCGCGAGAAGGTGGACCTGGTGTTTGGGAAGACTCTGTCCGATCAGGAGCGCTCCGAAATCTGCACCCTGATCTATTACCCGGAGCAAAAGCTTCGCTACATCAAGCAGACGGAATCCAACCTGGATGCCTGGTATCAGAAAACGCTGCATCAATTGATCGGTGTTTGCCGTATTACGGCGTCCAAATATACGCGGTCAAAGGTCAGAAAGGCCCTGCCGCCGGAATTCAGCTACATCATCGACGAGCTTTTGCATGCACAGCCTGGGGAAGACAGCAACCAGCAGGTGTATCACGCGAAGATCATCGACACGATCATCGGCATCAATAATGCGGATGAGTTTATAACGGCGCTCTGCTCGCTGATCAAGCGCCTGGCGGTGGATTACCTTCACATTGTAGGCGATATTTTTGACCGTGGTCCCGGCGCGGACCGCATCATGGACCTTTTGATGCAGCACCACGCCGTGGATGTGGAATGGGGGAATCACGACATCCTGTGGATGGGCGCGGCCTCCGGCAGCGAGGCGTGCGCCGCCGCGGTGGTGCGCAATACCGTGGCGGGCGGGAATCTTGCCACGCTGGAGAGCGGCTATGGCATCAGTATGCGCGAGCTTGCCATGTTTGCAAAGGAGCAGTACCCGGAATGCGGGGACTTAAATCATGCCATCCGCAAGGCCATTTCGATTATCCTGTTTAAGCTGGAGGGCCAGTTGATCCGCCGTCACCCGGAATTCCAGATGGAGCACCGGATGCTGCTGCATCAGATCAATTACGAGCAGGGCACGATCGAAATTGAGGGCAAAACCTACAAGCTCAACACAACGGTGTTCCCGACCGTCAACCGCGAGAATCCCTATGAGCTCACCGAAGAAGAGAAGAACATTCTGCACGGGCTGATAGAGGATTTCAAGGAGAGCGAGAGGCTGAACCGCCACATGCGCTTTTTGTACGCGAAGGGCAGCATGTATAAATGCTTTAACCAGAACCTGCTGTTCCACGGGTGCATTCCCATGACGGCCGACGGTGAGCTGACCGGCGTCAATGTGGGGGGGCGGATCGTGAAAGGCAAGGAGCTGATGGATCTTTCCGATAAGCTGGTGCGCCGGGCTTATTTTGCTCCGTCCACCGCGGCAGATAAGCCGTTCTGCCTCGATTATATGTGGTATTTGTGGAGCGGCAAGGATTCCCCGCTGTTCGGGCGCGAGAAGATGACGACGTTTGAGCGCATGTTCATCGACGACAAAAGCGCCTGGACGGAGAAAAAGAATCCCTATTACAAGTGGTACAATCAGGAGGAAGTCTGCGAAATGCTGCTTCGGGAATTCGGCCTGAACACGCCGTTCTGCCATATCATCAACGGTCATGTGCCGGTGCGCGCGGGCGACGGGGAGAGCCCAATCAAGGCGGGCGGCAAGCTGATCGTAATCGACGGCGGCTTCTGCGAGGCGTATCATCCCACCACGGGGATCGCCGGATATACCCTGATCTACAATTCGCACGGAATGCGCATCAAGTCGCACCAGCCGTTCGACGGCGTGCGCAGCGCGCTGGAGGAGAACAAGGATATTCAGTCCCGTTCCGATGTGTTTGAAACCCATTTTGCCCGCATGATGGTTATGGATACCGATAACGGAAACGACATCAGCAATCAGATTTACGATCTGACCATGCTGCTCAACGCATACCGTCAAGGCCTGCTTTCACCGAAAGTGACAAAATAATTTCTTCCGGGGTCTTGCAATTGATGCTTGACCCCGGTATTCTTATAGGAACAAATATTTTGATGCTCTCTTGTCTTTGTGGGGGAGCATCAAACTGCTGACTGAAAGCGAAATGGCGATCAGCAGCATTTGGAAAATAAGAGCAGGGAGGCGTTTTGATGTATTTAACTTTTTTTGGCGCAGATAAAGAAGTAACCGGCAGCTGTCACTGTGTGGATACAAACGGGGTCCGGTTTTTGGTAGACTGCGGGCTGCAGCAGGGTCAGGACGAAAAGGATAACGGTGTTCTTCCGTTTCTGCCCATTTCGGTAGATTTTGTGATCTGCACGCACGCGCACATCGACCACAGCGGGCGGCTGCCGCTTTTGGCAAAGCAGGGCTTCCACGGCAAAATTTATGCGACAGGCAAAACGTGTGAGCTTCTCTCCATTATGCTGCGCGACAGCGCGCACATTCAGGAAATGGATGCAACGAATGAAAACCGCAAGGGGCGCCGTGCCGGCCACGAGATGGTGGAGCCTCTCTACACGCTCGACGACGTGGAAAAGACCCTGTCGTTTTTAGAGCCGCATGAGTACGGCGAGATTTTTGAGCCCGCACCCGGCATCCGGATTCGTTTTTCCGACGCCGGCCATCTGCTCGGCTCCGCATTTACAGAGGCTTGGCTGACCGAAGAAAACGTAACGAAAAAGGTGGTCTTTTCCGGGGATATCGGCAACAAAAATCAGCCGCTGATCCGCAATCCGCAGTATGTTTCAGAGGCGGACTTCGCCGTGATGGAATCTACCTACGGACTGAAGCAGCACGAGCATGTGGACGATTACACCCCTCAGCTCGCAGAGCTGATTGACAAAACGCTGGCAAACGGCGGCAATGTGATCATTCCTGCCTTTGCGGTAGGACGTACACAAGAGGTTCTGTATTTTATCCGCGAGATCAAGGAGCGCCACCTGGTCAAGAGCTTCCCGGATTTTCCGGTATATGTGGACAGCCCCCTCGCGGCGGAGGCCACCCGCATTTTCAGCGGTGACCTGACGGGCTACGCGGATGAGGAAACGCTTGAGATTCTGCGTTCCGGCTTCAAGCCGATCTCGTTTTCCAACCTGAATATCAGCCAGAGCGCGGACGATTCCCGTGCGCTGAACTTCGATACGACCCCCAAGGTGATCATCTCCTCCAGCGGCATGTGCGAGGCGGGGCGGATTCGGCACCATTTAAAGCACAACCTCTGGCGGCCGGAATGCGCGATATTATTTGTCGGCTATCAGGCAAACGGCACGCTGGGCCGTCTGCTGGTCGACGGCATCAAAGAAGTCAAGCTGTTCGGCGAAGAAATCACCGTTCAGGCGCAGATTCACAACTTCCGCGCGCTCAGCGGCCACGCCGACCACGATGGTCTGCTCGAATGGCTGCGGGCGTTCCAGCCAAAGCCGCAGCGCGTGTTTATCGTGCACGGCGAGCGCGAAACCTGCCTTGCTTTCTCAGAAGAGCTGAGTGATCTGGGCTACGACATTTATGTGCCGAACTTCGAAGCCAGATACGATCTGCTGGCAGACAAAGAGCTGGACTTCGGCGTCGATGTCTCTCTGCAGCGCGGCGAGCAGTCGCAGAAGGCCAGAGCCCGCAAGCTTGCTTCCGCATTCCAGCGCCTGCTGGCCGCAGAGAAGCAGCTTCACCAGACTGTTCTGCGCAACGAGGGCGGCGCCAACAAGGATTTGGCCCGTTTTGCCGACCAGATTCTTTCCCTTGCAAAGAAATGGGAGCGGTAAGACGTTTCTACAGAAAAAGCTTTGCATAAAAAATGTCCGGCTTTGCCGGTGAAGCTTAGAAGGCCTGCGATACAGAAAAACCTCCTTTCGCCTGTCGATCCGGGCAAAAGGGGGCTTTTTATAAATGCCGTGCCAATACGCCTGCACCCATTGCTTCCGTTTGACACAGTAACTTTATTTTGTTATAGTGATTCGCAGAAAGAAAGCGGAGCAGGGAGGCAGTCAAAATGAAATATACACCCAAGCTGGAAAAAGAAATCATGTGTCCCATCGAATACGGGCTTGATATCTTCGGCGGGAAATGGAAGTCCAGAATTCTCTGCGTTCTGTCGTCTGTGGAGGTTATGAGATATAACGAAATCCGAAAAGAGCTGGGGAATATCACCGATGCGGTGCTTGCCGCGATGTTAAAGGAACTGATTGCGGATGACCTGATCAACCGTACCCAATATAATGAAATTCCGCCGAAAGTGGAGTATTCTCTTACTCAAAAGGGAAAATCCGTGCTTCCGATTCTTCAAAGCATTTGTCAATGGTCCAGAACCCATGCGGCGGTCAGCCTGGACAAAAAGCTGCCCCCATGCAAAACCTGCAGTCAGCTTCCCTCTTAAACTAAGAAATTTATGAGTGACTTATAAATTTGCTAATATATTTACTCTGCCGAGTACCTTTGTTATAGTCTAAGTATGGTTACAGGAAACCAAAGACAACTTTAGTGGAGGTATGAAACATGAGTGCAAAAGCTTATCTTGAAATCACAATGGTCATCAGCGAGGCAAATCGTCCTGCGGCAGCCAAGGTGTATTCCGATTATCGTCAGCCGTTCCTGTCCGGAATTCAGGGGGCCGTGTCGAAGGAGCTGCTGATTCGTGACGAGGACGTGCAGGTGCTGCATGGCCTTGACGGCGTCGAACATGCAAGAGCCTATCTGGAAAGCGAATTATTCCAGAAGGATGTGTTCGTTGGGTTAAAGCCCCTGTGGAGCGCTGATCCCGAGGTTAAGATTTATTTGGCCGTGTAAGCCTTTCTCTAAGAAACCGGGGGGCATATGCCTCCCGGTTTTCATATCTATTCTATACAGGACAGGGGTATTTTTAAGTGTTTTCCATATCGGGGTTTTTATCTTATTGCTTGATCAATGCGTTTACTCCCGGGCCGGGGAATCTTCTCGCGCTGAACACAATGGTTCGGTACGGCTTTCGAAGAAGCCGGTTCTTGCTGGCCGGTATTTTCTTAGGCTATTATGCGGTACAGACAGCCTGTGCATGTATGGTTTATTCTTTGGGATCGCACTTTGAGTCTGCTTTAGGTTATATGAGATACATAGGAGCAGCCTACATTGTCTGGCTGGCGTTTCATATATTAACCAGCAAGCCGGGCGGTGATCACACGGAAAAAGCCCCCAGCCTGTTATCGGGCTTTCTCCTCCAGCTGATCAATGTAAAAATCTATATGTTTGGCGTCACTGCTTTGATCGGGTATGTCACTCCTTTCAGCAGCAGTCTTGCCGTTATACTCGCCACTTCATTTCTGATTGCGACAATGGGAACCTGCGCCACGACGGTTTGGGCTTTTTTCGGCACAATGATTCAGGGCATTTATGATCGTTATTACTTACCGATGAATCTCATCATGGCTCTTGTTCTGCTGTACAATGCTTTTACCATGATCGTTCACTAAAGGGAAACACAGAAACACGCCTGGGAGCGGCTGATGAAAGCCACGCCCAAGCGCGTTTCTGTTCCTGATTTTATCAAAGCGAGGATTACGCTTTGTTATTTTCTTTCAGCAAGTCCCTGATTTCCGTCAGAAGCTCTTCTTCCTTGCTCAGTACAGGGGTCTCCGGCTCGGCAGCTGGCTCTTCGTCCTTCTTCTGACGCAGCTTGTTCATCAGCTTGATCATAAGGAAGATGACGAAAGCGGTGATCACAAAATCCAATACGTTCTGCAGAAACGCGCCGTAGGCGATTACGATGTCAGCGCCGCCGAACGCATCTGGTATTTTCAAAGCTAAATCGCCCAGATTGATTTTTCCCGTGATTGCCGAAAGCACAGGGGTGATGATGTTGGTTACCAGAGAGGTGGTGATTTTTCCGAATGCACCGCCGATGATCACGCCGACGGCAAGATCGATCACATTGCCGCGCATCGCGAATTCTTTAAATTCCTGGATGAATTTTTTCACGTGCTGTTCCTCCTGTTTGTCCATGATTTACCACTCCAAAAGGTTTTCGATAGTCATTATCATATCAGAATTTGTCAAAAAAATCAACTTTGTGCCGGTAGGGAAACCGGGGAACAAAGTTGATTTTTTTGGATGTTTTATCAGTGCTATGCGGTTGTAACCTGCTTTTCTGTGCGCTGCTTCAGGGATTCACGTGCCACCGCCAGCATCAGCTTAATACGGTTTTCCTGATTGACGCGCGTGGCGCTCGGGTCGTAATCGATCGGCACGATGTTGGCGCGGTCGTCGATCTCTTTGATCCGGCGGATCATGCCCTTGCCGCAGATATGATTCGGCAGGCAGCCGAACGGCTGCGTGCAGACGATGTTTTCAAAGCCGCATTCCACCAGCTCGAGCATTTCGGCGGTCAGCAGCCAGCCTTCGCCCATCTTGTTGCCGTAGCCGATCACATCTTTGACCAGCGCTTTCGTGTGGGCGTAATTCATCGGGGCCTCAAAGCACGGCTGTGTTTTCACGGCGGCGATCAAGAGCTCCTGCATTTTCATCAGGTAATCCATCATGGCCTTTACTACGCGGAATTTCACCGGGTTGCCGCCGTACAGCTTGATGTCCTCCATGCGGTTATCCACCTTGAACAGCATAAAGTTCAGCAGGCCCGGTACGTTGACCTCGCAGTCCTGCTCGGCAAGGAACTGCTCAAGCTGGTTGTTGCCGAGGGGGGAGTATTTGACAAAGATCTCGCCGACGATTCCCACACGCACCTTCGGCACGCGGTGAACGGGGATCGCAGCAAATTCCGCGGCGATTTTTTCCAGGTTGCCCTTTTGCTGCTTTAAAGAATAGCCTTCATCGCGGCTGAACTGAGCGGTAAGCTCCGCAATCCATTTCTGGACCAGCGCGGCGCTCTCGCCCTTTTTCAGCTCGTAGGGCTTCACCTGATTATCGAGCAGCATGAGCAGATCGCCGTACACAAGGCCCGCGATCAGGCGGCGCAGCATGGGCA
>JAEXDU010000002.1 GCA_023401495.1 Bacillota bacterium | reverse complement strand
GATCAGCTCTTCGTCGGAATCGTCGTGCACCCGCACCGTCAGGTTGCAGGCAATGTTGATCCAGTCGGCGGCGTCCAGAATCAGGTAGCTGATGCGCGAGGTCATGTCTTTGCCGCTTTCATCCGGCCCGCCCAGCTGATAATAGCGGGTATCGTTCAAAAACAGGCAGGCGATATAGAACTTGGCTTCTTCCTCGGTGATCCGGCCCGCCGCCATATCGGCCTCGAAGAACGGGCGCAGCAGCTCATCCAGCTGGCCGCCGGAGGGGCCGCGGTTGTAAAGGCGGGAGAAAAAGCTGAACCAGCACATCCACTGAATGGCCTCCCGCATCGTGGAGGGGCTCTGGTCGCTGATTTTCAGGTTGACCTGCGCCATTTCCCGCAGGTTCTTTTTCAGGTACGGGTTGTGCTCCTGCTCCGATAAAGTCTGAATCTCGCCTGCCATTCGCTTCAGGAACGCGATGATGCACTCCACGATTTTCTCTTCGCTGTCGTAGAATTCCCGGCTTTCCGGCGCGGGGTTTTCAGCGCGGCAGTTTTTGAGCTTTTCCAGAATACCGCCCCAGCCCAACTCCAGACCCATCTGGATATCCGGCGTAAAATGTCCGTCGCTGCCGATACCGCAGACGATGTTGTACTTGCTGAATTCTTTTTTCAGCTCCGTATAAGGGTAATCCGGGTTCCAAATCTCGCCCTTGGCGCGGGTCATGAAAAAGAAGCCTCTGCCGACAAATGCGTCCAGCGGGTCGCAGTACAGCGGGTGCTGGTTCAAAATACGGGTATAGTTGAGCGTCCAGCCCTTGTAGCCGTAAAACGAGCCGTTTTCATGAGTGGGCACGAAATCAAAATGGACATTCTCCGGGGGAACCACGCGCCCGTAGTCGTCCTCGTCCAACCCTCCCTCGCGGTCTATTTTCTCCTGTGTCTGGCGGAGCTTGCGCTGCTTTAACAGGCGGATGCGCTTATCATATGTGAGCACTTCTTCTTCGGGAAATTCATTGATGAACTGAATCTGTGACATCATATCTTCTTCCTTTCTTCGGGTTTCCATCGGGCCACTGTTTGATGTTAAGCAAATTTGACCGCAAGGTGTTTCTGCTCGAGCGCGTCCAGCAGAATCTGCACCTGCTGCTGCGGGAGCGGCCGGTGCTCAGCGAACGGGTTTTCCCTTGAGAGAGCGTCGTATTTTCCGTTCCCCAGCGGGTTGAAATTGAGCAGCTCATAATACTGAAGATTGTGCAGGCCTTGTAAAAAGTCCGCGATCCGCTCCAGATTTTCATCGCTGTCAGTAATGCCGGGGATGAGCGGGGTGCGCACGATGAAGGGGATGCCGAGCTCATCCAGCAGTTGAATATTTTTCAGAACCTGCTCGTTGCCGATCCCGGTCCAGCGCCTGTGCTCCTCGCTGTCCCAAAGCTTTAAGTCGCACATCACGAGGCTCGTTTTTTTCAGAACCGGCTCCATCACGCTGAACGGGGAGGCCAGATTCGTTTCGATCGCGGTATGGATTCCTTCCTTCCGGCATGCGTCCATCAGGGAGAGCAGGAACTCCGGCTGACAGAATACTTCCCCGCCGGAAAAGGTAACGCCGCCCATCGAATCAATATAATAGGCGCGGTCCTGCAGCACCTCGCGCATGATTTCCTCCACCGACATCAGCTTCCCGGACATCTGCAGCGCCTGCGCATAACAGACAGCGGTGCACTTGCCGCACCGGATGCACAAATCGCGGAACAGACGGTGCTCCCCGCCGATCAGCTTATGGGCTTTGGAAGGACAGACGGAAACGCATTTATAGCAGTGAATGCAGTTCTGCGGATAAAAAAGCAGCTCTGGCCTGCTGTCGATGGTTTCGGGATTATGACACCACGCGCAGCGCATATTGCAGCCTTTCAAAAAAACGGTGGTGCGGATGCCCGGCCCGTCGTTCAGGCTGAACCGCTGGATGTCTGTGACCATGCCTTTCATATTTCATTCCTCCATCAAATCAACAAAGAGATTGTTTGTTGATTTGATTATAGTGGATCGGCCCTTTCCAAATTTTCGAAAAGAGTTTGAATATTTGCGTTTTTTAGGGTTTTGTAAAATCCCACCGGTTGCCGGGGTCGTTTGATTCGAGGCATCCGGCACGGAAAAACGCGCTTTTGTCCCGGAACGTCAAAAAGCCGCAGGATACGGTAAACGTATCCTGCGGCTTTTTAGAAAAGTGAAATGATTACGATGATAAGTGGAGTCCCGGCGATTCCGCGGCGGATTCACGGGGAAGTGTTTTTACAGATATAAGTCAGGGGACAGGGGCATTCAGCAGCTCGTCAAACGCCTGGTGGTTGGTGACGTACCGTTTCAGGATTCGTTCCAGCTCCTGGCGGGAGGAAACCCCCGCGGCCTGATACATCTTTTTCAGGCGGTAGCGCAGGGTACCCTGCGAAATAAACAGGGCCTCCGCCGTGTCCTCCAGACTGCTGCCGAGAATGATCTCCCGGATGATCCCAAAATCCAGCTGATCGCACTGGAGCAGGCAGTTTTCCAGCCCGCGGATGGTGCGGTTCACCTTGCCGATCGAAAGCTCGGGATGCTCGCGGGCCGTGCTGCTGTGAAAGCTCTCGTACGGCGGCGGGTTCTGGTACGCGGTGCTGCCGCGGCACACCAGCTCCCCGTGCAGAAGAATATTGATCGCGTCCAGATTGGGGTTGTGTTCCAGCAAGTCCCAAAGGTTTACCGCCTGTACGCCGACTTCAAAATAATTATGCTGAAACGTGGTCAGCGCAGGGGTAGAGCACATGCTTACCAGCATATTTCCCATCCCGACCACGTAGAGCGATTCCGGCACCTTGATTTTATGCCGACGCGCGGCCTCCAGAAGACAGACAGCAATGTAGTCGTTCGGGCAGATCGCGCAGTCGTACTTCTGGCTGTTCTCGCAAAACAGCTCGATGGCGCCGATAATATCGTCGTCGATCAAAAACACGTCCTCTTTTCCAGCCTCCATTTTCAGGGATTCCGTGACGGAAAGAAACGTGTGGTATTTGGTGTTGTCGTTGCTGGAGTTGCTGTTGATCCCCACCAGCGCCGGCTTTCGCCGCCCGCACTGGTACAGGTAACAGACGATCGTTTCCATAAACGCGTTCTGATTAAAAATCACGGCGCTGATCGTTTCGCCGAATTCCTCCGGAACCGTACCGATCAGGATCGGCTTGATCCCGCAGTTCCGCAGCCGGGAAAGCACGCCGAGCGTCCAGTCGCTGCGGGAGGAAACCACAATGGCGGATTTGGTTTTTCCCCGGCAGTCAGAAAGCTCCTCCGGGCTGATCAAATGGAGCGGCAGGCGCTTTTTGGCGGCGGATTTCTGCAGGCCAAGAAGCCCTTTTTCAAACCATACGGGCATGACATAGGCGGGCTCTACCAGCACAAAAATACCGTTGGATTCCAAGGCGGATTCCCTCCATTTTTAGATAATTTATTATTATATACCAGATAAACAAAACGGTCAATGATAATTTTTGTGACTATTGCGGCGGGAAATTCGCCTTGTCGTTTCCATCCGGGCGATTTTATAATGAAGGCACAAAACAGAATCGGAAAAACGAAGCAGGGAGGAGCACGAGACATGAAATTTGGATTTTGTACGGATTTTGCGGCGGCGACAAGAACAGCGGTAGATTACGATTTGCTGCGTCGCATCAAAAAAGCGGGGTATGATTTTGCGGAGTTTCCGCTGATGCTGATCGAATCCCTTTCGGAGGAAGCCTTTGAGGAAATGGTGTCCGGGATGAAAGAAATCGGGCTTTCTAACGATGTTTGCTGCAACTTTTTCCCGGAGAGGGTCCGTCTGACCGGCCCGAACGCGGATCACGGTGTCATCCGCGACTATCTGGAGCGCGCCATGGGGCGGGCGCACCGGCTGGGAACGAAGAAGATCGTATTCGGCAGCTGCCCGGCCAGAAATCTGCCGGAAGGCGTTTCTGAGGAGGAGGGCTACCAGCAGCTGACAGCGGTTCTGAAGGAATGCGTCATCCCGCTGTGCGCCAAATACGACATCCTCATCGTGATGGAGGCCATTTACAGCGGCCCCTGCAATTTCATCATTACCCTGCCGGAGGCCATGGAGCTTGTGCGCAGGGTGGATTCCCCCTACGTCGCCATGCTGGCGGATACCATGCACATGGCCTACAACGCGGAGGACCCGCAGTATTTGTACCAGTGCTATTCGAGCCTCAATCATGTTCATGTGGCGGAAAAAGACCGCATCCTGCCGGAGGACGGCTACAGCCAAGAGGTCAGCGCCGTGCTGAAGATTCTGGCGGAAAAGGGATACGACAAAACGATCAGCTTTGAAGCAAAAGGCGGAATCGGGCCGGAAAGCATGGGCAAGGCGCTCAGCCTTTTAAAGGCTCAGCTTCAGTAAAACGGGGAATTCAAAACAGGGGAATTGGAATCGGCCTGTCAACAGAATAGATTTTAGGGAGGAAATCGTCATGTCTATCAAAACCGCAATCATTGGCTGCGGCAGAACGGCAAATGCGCTGCATCTGCCCATTCTGCTGGAGAATCCACAATTTCAGATCGTGGGCACCTATGATCTGATTCCCGAGCGCGCACAGGAGATGGCCGGCAATTTTGAGGGATGCCGGGTGTTCGGTTCGTATGAAGAATTTGTACAGTCCGCGGAATATGATTTTGCCATCGTTCTCACCACCAGCTGTACGCACTTTAACATTGTAAAGGATTTGGTCAACGCCGGTAAACGCGTGCTGATCACCAAGCCGTGGGTCATGAATGTGAAAGAGGCGGATGAACTGATGGAGGTCATCCGGCAGAAGAACGGCGTGGTGCTGCCCTGGATGCAGCTTCACTGGGCGTATGACCAGAGACTGCTCAAAGAGCTGACCGATAAAGGTACCATCGGCAAGGTGTTCGAGATTCAGCGCAGCCAGTATACGTTCGGCAAGCGCAGCGACTGGCAGATGTACCGCGAATACGGCGGCGGATATCTTTACAATTGGGGCCCGCATCTGGTGGCCGGGGTAATGGATCTGGTGGGCGAGCCCATCCGGCAGGTGTATTCGTGTAAAAAACAGATCATCAACCCGGGCGATATGGAAGATATGTTCTTCGCGATGATGAAGTCGGAGAGCGGCGTGCTGGTCAACGTGGAGCATAATATTTCTACGGATACCCTGCCCAACTGGATCATCCGCGGGGAGAAGGGCACCATCACCATGCGCGACACCAAAGCGCAGGTAGATGTGATTTCTTACCCCGAAAATCAGGACCCCGACGCTTACAGATGTGATTTTAACGTAGACACAACAGAGTACACGGTGGAAACCCTCTCCAAACCGGAGGAGATTTACGACCATATCGCGGATGTTCTGAACGGGAAAATCGAATTTGACGTCAGTCTGGACTTTACTTATGAGCTGACCAGAATCATCGACGCCATCCATGAATCCGCGGATAAAAACATACTGATAAATTTGTAAAAATCAAAAGAAAGCCGTCCCGATTCCCTTCACGGAACCGGGACGGCTTTCTTTTTTGTTCCCAATGCTATCGTGTGAAGGCGATTCACTCGGCAGCTTGAATAGAAAGTTAACAAAAATTGGAAAAAAGCATGGAATATCCCCTCAATGCGATCGATTACTACTATAGGACAGAAAGAAGACAACCAGTCCGGGCAGTGAAAGCAATTTTCCAAACTGTGTGATACCGACAGAGGCAGAAGAGACCCGACTATTCAAGTGAATCGGCGGGGAGCTTTCTGATGGTAAAAGTACAGATCAAGAGATTCTCTTTCCCAATTTGCAAAATGGGGAAGGAATTTCTTGATCTGTATTATTGTGCAGAACGGAAAATACCATTATTTTTTAGCTTGCTTTCAGCTCACCAAACAGTACTTTCTGCTGCAGATCATGCCTGCCGAAGCAGCTTTTTTGATTCCCTGAAAATGCTCAAATGGACAAAAAACAGTCGCAGTTTATCTAAGACCGAGACCCCTCAGTTTGACACACTACGACAATTTTCATTATATATGATCTGGTTTCGCTTGTCAATCTCGCTAAAAAAACAAGCATTGCGGACGATAATCAGATGAATTTTAGTGAAAAACGCGGATTTTTTCGTCTGTACGAAAAAATGCGCCGTCAGCACAAGCGTCACATCTGAAAGGAGTCATCAGGAAATGGCACGCAAAGGAGAAAACATCTACAAACGAAAAGACGGACGATGGGAAGGGAGAGTCATCAACCCGGAGGGAAAGTATCAATACTTTTACGCCAAAACCTATCGGGATGTCCGTGCAAAAATGAAGAATATTCAGGAGCAAAACAAAGCTGCCAATCAGATACCGGTCTGCGGGCAAACGAACGCCGCAGATTTATTTGAGGAATGGCTGGCGGGCGATACGGCCAGCCGTTTAAAACCATCCACTTATGAAAGCTATTACTATTGCATGCAGGGATATGTGATCCCTCATTTCAGCCTGCCTGAAAACGCACAGTTGTCGGAAAGATCGGTCACCGCGTTTGTCCGATCGATTCATGGGAACGGGGCCATCTCTGGGTCGTATCAGAAAAAAATTCTGTCCATTTTTAAAACGGCCCTGCGGGAAATCTCGAAAAAATCGCCGGAATACGCGCCTTTCATCGAAGCGGTTACACTTCCCAAGGTAAAGCCCTGCACAGAAATACCGGTCTTCTCTATGAAAGAACAGCGCTTGATCGAGTATGCGGTACAGTCTTCAGCCGATCAAAGAGCACTGGGGATCATTCTTTGCTTTTACACCGGTATCCGCCTTGGCGAGCTATGTGCCCTGCAGTGGGGCGATATTGATTTTGAAGCCGGTACCATGTCTATTTCCCGATCCGTAGCACGCATCCGGAATTTTGAGCCGGACGGAAATAAAACACAGCTCTATGTAGGTACCCCGAAAAGCAGAACCTCGTGCAGAAAAATCCCTCTTCCGGCATTCCTGTTGAAGCTCGTGGAGGAAAACCGCCTTGGCCCGATGATAGAGAACTGCTATGTGCTTTCGGGAAGCACCGAGCCCTTTGATCCCCGTGTATATCAAAGGCTGTATAAAAAGCTGCTGAAAAAAGCGGGGATACGAACACGTAAATTTCACGCGATCCGCCACACCTTTGCAACAAGAGCTCTGGAGCTGGGGGTAGATATTAAAACCCTCAGCGAAATCCTGGGCCATTCCAATGTCAGCATCACGCTGAATGTCTATGCGCATTCCCTCATGGAGCAAAAGAAAAAAGCGATTGAGAAGCTCAATGAAATGCATATTGTACAGATGGGAGCTTCCCCATTCGCCGTCAGTTCTGCCGTCATGGCTGCGATACCTGCCGTGTAAACCCGCAATTTGATTGGGGGGCGTACAGTCTTAGATAAACTGCGACACTACATAACAGTCAGCCAATTTTATTATATCCTCTGTAAAGAGAAGAATTCTGGGGAAAAGTCTGCACGGTTGGCAGCAGCATAACGGCAGAGAAATAGATCAAAAAACATTTTTCAAAATAGTCATTACTTGAGGGGGTGCCAAAATGAAGGAAAAGAAAAATGGGATTGGAGAAAGGCATTTATTTGAACAGGTGTCAATGAAAGAGAAGCTAAGGTTTCTCTGGAAGGGATGAAAGGAATCCAGGAAACAAAAGGCTGATCTCGAAAAAACACTCAAATCAAATAAAGGAAGGCGATATACGTGAAAAAATTCAAGGATTTCAACATATCCCGCAAATTGACAATCGGCTTTCTCGCCATGATTCTGATGATACTCGCCGTAGGCGGGATCGGAACCTTCGGGATGATCCATATCAACAACATGGATACCTACCTGTATGAAAAACAGACTGCGCCGATCGACAATTTGATTGGTGCTTATGAGGCGATCTATCAAAGCCGGGTCGATGTGAGAGAAGCAATTATAGAATCGAACGAT
>JAEXDU010000202.1 GCA_023401495.1 Bacillota bacterium | reverse complement strand
GTTTTTATAGAGTTCTGAGAACTCTTATCCGGAAGTACTCACTCCTCGTTTCCAAGAAGCTTTCTCTCAAAAATTACGGGTTCCTTCTTGTCTTTCTCGTTGTTTAATTTTCAAGGTCCTGTCTCTGTCGATTTTTCGGAAGAGATGCTTTGTATTATATCACAGCGAATTTCGCCTGTCAAGCATTTCTTTTCGTTTTTCGACATTCTTTTCGTCATTACTGACGAACCGGCGTTTTCGAATCTGAAAACTTTCGTTCATCTTATCGAATTTTCGCCCCCGTCTCTCGACGGCTTAGCTATAATACCACGCCCACAAAACAAAGTCAACTGTTTTTATCACTTTTTTTCAATTCTTTTTGAAACTCCCCCTTTGAGTACGATTCTTGAACTATCGGAGCCGATTTGCTATAATGGAAAACACCCTAACAAAAGGAGGCTTTTGCTATGCCAATTAAAGTTCAAACGTCACTGCCGGCCATTGAAGTCTTGGAATCCGAGAACATTTTCATAATGACTCATGAGCGCGCCATGTCTCAGGATATCCGCCCGCTGAAAATCGTGATCCTGAACCTGATGCCGACCAAGATTGAAACCGAAACTCAGCTGCTGCGGCTGCTGGGTAACTCTCCCCTGCAGGTAGATGTTGAACTGATGCATATGGCAAGCCACTTTTCCAAAAACACCTCTTACACGCACATCGATACCTTTTATAAAACATTCGACGAACTGAAAGATGATAAATTCGATGGAATGATTATTACCGGCGCGCCGGTGGAACTGATGGACTTTGAAGATGTGGATTATTGGAATGAGCTCTGCGAGATTTTTGCCTGGAGCCGAAAAAACGTGTATTCGCTCCTGACCATCTGCTGGGGAGCTCAGGCTTCGTTATATTATTTTTATCAGATTCCAAAATATACCTTGCCCAAAAAACTTTCCGGAATTTTCAAACACCGTGTGCTGACACCCATGCACCCGCTGATCCGCGGATTTGACGACGTGTACTACGCGCCGCACTCCCGCAACACAGAGGTTCGCCGGGAAGATATTGAGAAACACGACGAGCTGGTGATCCTTTCTGATTCCGACGAAGCGGGCGCGCATATCATCGCGAACAAGAACGGGCGGCAATTTTTTGTGACGGGCCACGCGGAATACGACCGCGAAACGCTGTCGAACGAATACTACCGCGATTTGGACAAAGGAATCGACCCTGACCTGCCGGAACATTATTTCCCGAACGATGACCCTGCCCAGACACCGGCGCTCACCTGGAGAAGCGGAGCCAGCCTGCTGTTTCAGAACTGGCTGAACTATTATGTCTATCAGCAGACCCCGTATGATCTGAAGGATCTTTCGGAATAAATTCCCTGACCTTACTATTAAGTATACAGCTTATCAAAACATTCAGGCCGGCGAAAATCGCGCCAAGGCGGCGATCCTAAATATAGGAGTATACGTAATTGTGTGTAACGGAACTTTGCGTAGGTTCCGCCGCCTTGTGGGCACACGGCAATGCAAGAAACAAAATCGTAAGGCCAGTGCTGCTGCGCAATGCTTCGATGGTCTACGATAAAAGCGTGGAGCTCCGTTTGATCCCGAGAGATCAGACGGAGCTCCACTGCCATATTTGGAGGATGAAACTGCTTATGTATACGCACACTTCCAAAGAAGAAGAATTGATCAGAGTTCTTTTTTCAGTTCATTCAAAGAGAGAACCAGCACGGTAATATCGTCGTCATGCCCGTCGTTGCGGCGCTTGATGGCCTGAGATACGATCTGCTCCGCCAGCTCCTGCGGCACGGTGCCCTTCCATTCGGTCACCATCTCCCGCACCCAGTCGTCACCGGAAGCCACCACGCCGTCTGAGAACAGTACCAGCAGATCGCCCGAGGAAAGCCGAACGGTTTCTTTGGCGAACTTTGCTTCGGTCAGAATTCCCACCGGCAGAGAAGGCGTATCAATGATAACGGCTCTGCCGTCCCTGCGCAGAACACTGACTGTCGCCCCCGCTTTCATCAGTTCTACTTTTCCATTAAACAGATCGACGGCGGCTACATCGAGCGTGGCGAGAGATTCGTCGCCTGATTTGGCCAGAAGCGCCGAGTTCACGATTTTCAATGCGCAGTCAAAGCCGATCCCGGCCTTGATGAGCTTGGCCATAATTCCCGCCGCCATGGCGCCGTCCACCGCCGCCCGGCCGCCGGTACCCATGCCGTCGCTGATGATCGCGATCTGGCGTCCGTTCCCGTCCGGGAAAAGCTCCTGGCTGTCGCCGCAGAGCTGGCCGTTCCCGCTGACATGCTGGAAAAATCCGCTCTGCACGCGGTACACGGGGCGCTCGCTCATCTGCATTCTGCATTTTCCCTGCGCCGAGCTGATGCAGGGCATTTCAAAGGTACGGCCGCACACCTGTGAAATCTGCCGGGTCAAATCCGCCTTGTTCAGGCGGGACTTGTCCACCTGAGCGGCTTCGGCCTCGATCGTCATGCGGTCGTAGCGGTCTACACGGCAGCTGACATCGATGGGAATGATGCCGTTCTGGGTCATCACATCGCTGACGCGCTGGGCGGCGGTAAAATCGAACCGCTCAAACAGCTCCAGCTCTTCGGCCATGTTTTTCAGCATCTGCGAGGTCGTATCGAACTGATCGGCCACAACTCCGCGAATCTGTGCGACACGCCGCTCCGCCGCCTCGCGGGTCAAAAACTCCGCGTACTGGCGGTTGATGTTCTCGACGATCTCATTCGTATGGCTGCAGTGGTCTGTAAACTGCTTCGGGAAATCATCTTTTGTGATTTTCCCGCTTTTCCGCAGAATCTGTGTGAGAGTGCCGAACGCGCGCATCGTTTCATCATAGTTGCGTTCCCAGCAGTAAACGCGCAGTCCGCACCGGACACAGGTGTTGTCGATGACCCGGTTGTAAACGGCGTTGATGTCCGGCGCGCTGAACTTATCGAGCCTGCGGGACACCTCTTCCACGGAATCCGAAATGCCTTCGAGTGCCTGTGCGGCATAATCGAGCTTCATGATCACGGAGCGCCGCAGCCCCTCGCTATGTAACAAATCCGCAGGCCGGGCAAACACAGCGGAAAGCCGGCTGCCGACATCCTTTGGCCAGATCATATAGATCACGCTTGCGGCCATCACCTCGTACAGACCGGTCAGAACTGATTCGCGGCTGCCGACCTGCAGGGACGCCACCGCGTTCGAAATGACGAAAGCACACGCGGAAACGAGTCTTCCCAGCGGAGAAAACACGCCCGCCATCAGCCCGCCGAGCGCATACGCACCCGAAAGATAGCTGACCCCGGCGGTAGAAAGGCTTAAAATCACACCCGCGCCGATCCCGGTAACGCTGCCCCCGGTCACGCCGCCGTAGCGCGCCGCCAGCAGAATCCCCAGCACGGCCAGAACATGCCCCAGCGAGAGTCCGCCAAGTGTGATGCTCGAAAACGCCAGGATCAGAATTCCCGCCGAAAGCGTCACACAGGCCAGATCCTGACTTTTCATCGCGTTCAGGCCTGTCCCCTTGAGCAGCAGGGTACCCGCCCTTACCAGAAAATACGAAGCGCCGGCTGCCAGCATCGATTCAGCGACATACATCGCAATGCCCGCGGCATCCGTACCGTTAACCAGAGCCATGGCCAGCCCCGTCATCAGCACCGGGGCAAATGAGATCAGCGGAGCGAAAAACGGATGCATCCGCAGCTTGACCAGATCATTGAGCGTCCACCGAATGGCAGCCGCAGCCAGAAGAGCGGCAACATACCGAACCGGGAACAACGTGCTCGACGGCAGAAGATAACCGAGCAGAACGCCCAGCACCATTCCCCACATGCCGCCAAATGGAACCGCCGCAATCGCCGCCACACCGAACGGAGCATACCGGCCAAATACGATTGCCCGCGAGCAGGCAAATCCAACAGCAAAACAGGCAGCCTGTACCATAATTTTTCTTGCGACCGGCGTTTCCAGCAATTCCCCAACCGTCAGTCTCTGCCGTACAACAGCTTTCTCTTTCATCTTTTCCGCACCACCATTTTCATTTAAGCTTGTCCTTCTATTATACATAGCGTATATATCCAGAATTGTCATAACGCGCTGTTTTATTTTGGCAAAAATTGCCGTAGTTTTGTCCAAGTGAGCAGAATTGATTCTTTTTCCAATTTGTGTTAGAATATTTGCAAAGATTTTAGCCGGAAAGGTCGTTTTGCCATGGAGTATTTATTTTCAGACCGGGTGCAAACCCTGAAGCCCTCCGCCATCCGCGAAATCCTGAAA
>JAEXDU010000074.1 GCA_023401495.1 Bacillota bacterium | reverse complement strand
GCCGTGAAATCCCGAAAGAATACGCAGACCAGTACGGCGTGTTCGAGGGCCAATACGCCCGCAAAAATGAATATAGAAGAGCGGCCGGCAAGGTGGTGCCCACCCTCCCCGGCGAGACAAAGCTCGTTTCTTCCCTGCGGGAAGCAATCGAGAAATCCGGCCTGAAGGACGGCATGACGATTTCGTTCCACCATCACTTCCGCGAAGGCGACTATGTTTTGAACATGGTTATGGAAGAGATCGCCAAAATGGGCATCAAAAACCTGAAGCTCGCCGCCAGCTCGATCGCCAATGTGCACGAGCCTCTCATTGAACACATCAAAAACGGCGTGATTACCGAAATCACCAGCAGCGGCCTGCGCGACAAGGTAGGCTCCGCGATCTCTCACGGCCTGATGGAAAAGCCGGTCGTCATCCGTTCCCACGGCGGACGCGCGCGCGCCATTGAATCCGGCGAGATTCACATCGACGTCGCTTTCCTCGGCGCCTCGAGCGCGGACCCCTACGGCAACGCAAACGGCTCTCAGGGCAACGCGACCTGCGGTTCCCTGGGCTACGCCAAGGTAGACGCCGAATATGCAGATAAGGTCGTTATCATTACCGACCACCTGGTCGATTACCCCAACACCCCCATCAGCATCTCCCAGACTTTGGTGGATTATGTTGTGGTGGTGGACGCGATCGGC
This sequence comes from Bacillota bacterium, assembly GCA_023401495.1. Taxonomy (GTDB): domain Bacteria; phylum Bacillota; class Clostridia; order Oscillospirales; family Acutalibacteraceae; genus Faecalispora. Next base: position 21,752 of record JAEXDU010000074.1, on the reverse strand, counting down.
AATCCCGACGGGATTGCAAAGGGCGCAACCCGCTTTACTTCTGACCCCAAGGAGCTTTTGATCGCGGAAAATGCCTGCAAAGTCATTACCGCCTCTCCTTACTTTAAAGACGGCATCTCCTTCCAGTCCGGTTCCGGCGGCTCCACCCTGGCGGTCACCCGCTTCTTAGCAGAGAAAATGCGCGAGAGCGGCATTACCGCAGGATACCTGCTGGGTGGCATCACCAGCAACATGGTGGAACTGCTCGAAGAGGGCCTGGCCAAGAAGATTCTGGACACCCAGACCTTTGACCGCGGCGCTGCGGCCTCGATCGCCCGCAACGAGAACCACTACGAAATTTCGGCTTCCTTCTATGCCAACCCTGGCAACAAGGGCGCGGCGGTGAACCAGCTGGATGTGGTAATGCTCTCGGCACTGGAGGTCGACACAGACTTTAACGTGAACGTCATGACCGGTTCCGACGGTGTGATCCGCGGTGCCTCCGGCGGACACAGCGACACAGCGGCCGGCGCAAAGCTGAGCCTGATTCTGTGCCCCCTGCTGCGCGGACGCATCCCGACCATTGTGGAGCAGGTCAACACCGTCATTACCCCCGGCGAGGGAATCGACGTTGTCGTCACGGAAGTCGGCATTGCAGTGAACCCCCGCAGAAAAGACCTGCAGGAGGCCCTGAAAAACGCCGGAGTGAACCTCTTTACCATGGAGGAGCTGAAAAACAAGGCCTATGCGCTGGCCGGCACACCCGACCCCATCGAGTACGGAGACAAGGTCGTGGCTCTCATCGAGTACCGCGACGGCAGTCTGATCGATGTGGTAAGGCAGGTTAAGCGCTGAGATGAATGCGGCAGAAATGTTTGCACACGGAGTGACCCCCGAACTCAATGAGGTTCTTCTGAACCGCGAGCGGCGGGTACAGTTCATTGAGGAGCTGCTCAGGCGCTTCCCGAAAAGCTGTGTGATCTCTCTGAAATGCAACATTCCCGGGCCTATCAAAAGCAACGGGGAAATTTTAGCTTTGTTCGATTACGGGGAAAACCGGATGCGTGAAATCCTGTCGAATCAAAGCTGGCAGCCGAACTACCAGAAGCGGCTGAGCCTGCGCACAGGGCCGGAGGCTTTCTGGGTCATCCCGGAGGATTCCTTCGAGGTGAAGCGTAACATGATTTTATTTGAGGAAGAAAAACTGGGCAGATTGTTCGACGCGGATGTGCTGGATCAAAAGGATGGGCTTGTGCGGACTCGAAGCAGAGTGGAACTCGGCTATGAGCCCAGACGATGCCTGATCTGCGATCAGGATGCCAGAATCTGCGCAAGCAGACGGCTTCATCCGGTCCCCATGCTGCAGCAGCGCCTGATTCAGCTGCTGGAGGAAAACATACGGGAGCTGGAGAAGAACGGATCCACGCAGTGAAACGCGGAATCGTAACACAGCACACTGGCTTATTTCCTTTTTGGAATGTCTCCCGGCAACGGGAGCCTTCCGCCTACATAGTCCGGTCAGGCGTGCATGCACGTTCGGGAACCATGGTCGCCGGGCATGCCCAACTAATTTGAGGAGGATCGCTTATGTTTTTAACTGTATTAGCATGGGTCATGATCATCGTATTCCTTGCGCTGGTCATCTCCAAAAAAATGCAACCATTCACCGCTCTGGTATTGGTACCTATCGTATTCACACTCTTTGGCGCACTGGGAAATCAGTACGCTGAGCTGGTGGCAAAGGCCAAAGAAATTCCTGTTTCCGACGTAACCATGTGGGATCAGGTCCGGATCATCGGCGATTGGACTGCGGCTGGTCTGAAAACGACCTCCACAACCGCAATCATGCTGTTGTTCGCCATCCTGTTCTTCTCTGTGATGCTGAACGTAGGTCTGTTTGATCCCGTCACCAAGTTCATTATCCGTCTGGCCGGCGGCGACCCGGTAAAGGTTTTGGTCGGCACCGCGGCAGTTGCCGCGATGGTCTCCCTGAACGGCGACGGAACAACTACCACTTTGATCGTCTGCACCGCGTTCATCCCGATCTACCAGAAGCTGGGTCTTAAGATGATGAACCTCGGCGTTCTGACCGTTCTGATGAACACGATTATGAACCTGCTGCCCTGGGGCGGACCGACCGCCCGCGTGATCTCTGTGCTGGGTGAGGTTTCTGAGCAGAGCATCCTGAACGCTCTGCTGCCCGGCATGGGTGTCGCTATCGTTTACATGCTCGGCGTCGCTTACTATCTGGGTCTGAAAGAGCGCAAGAGAGTTGGCATTCAGCACCTGAACCATGAGGAAATTGAAGCGCTGACCAAGCCCGCTACTCCCGAAGAGGAAGCTCTCAAGCGCCCGAAGCTGATCTGGATCAACGCGATCCTGACTGTCGGCGCGGTTGTCATGCTGGTTCTCGGCACCTTCCCGTCTGTATTTATCTTCCTGGTTGGCACTGCCCTGGCTGTACTCATCAACTATCGTTCCATTAAGGATCAGAAGGCCCGTATCTCCGACAACGCCGGCGATGCTCTGCAGGTATCCATCCTCGTTATGGCGGCCGGTATCTTTATGGGTCTGTTCACCAACTCCGGCATGTCCGACGCTCTGGCTTCCAGCATGATCTATCTGATCCCCGAGCAGATGGGCCGATGGTGGGGTCTGGTAACGGCGGTCATCTCCGCACCCGGCACCTTCTTCCTGTCCAACGACGCGTTCTACTACGGCGTGCTGCCGGTATTCGCAGAGGCCGGTTACCGTTACGGCTACACCGCTCTGGAGCTCGGCACCGCATCTCTGCTGGGCCAGGCATTCCACCTTTTGAGCCCCCTGGTCGCTTTCATTTACCTGCTGCTGAACCTGACCGGACTGGACATGGGCGAGTGGCAGAAACAGTGCGCGAAATGGGCCATCGGTATCTTCGTCATCTTTATCGCTATGGCGGCCATTACCGGGTCTGTGCCGTTGTTTAAATAACCTTCTCCTTTTTTCAAATAAGTTTTGCCCCCAGGCAGGGCGCGGTACGAAAGTATCGCGCCCTGTTCCTGTATATCGATACAGGCTGCCGAAAATTGTGCAAGACAAGAGGCGATGTGGCAAAGAAAACAGCATGCTCGTTGTATATGGCTGACCTTACGGGGTGCAGCTATCTTGCGGGCTCACGGTACCCCTCAGGGCACACGGCAACACAGGGAGCAAAATTGTTTCACCATTTTGCGGCTGTGCAGCTTTCCCGGCGCCCTGTTAATATGCGGGTTGCAATCGAATCGCGGACATGCTATGCTAAGGCAGGCGGCGCCTTTGGGGCGCGCCTTACAGCAGAAAGGGAGGTTCCTTATGTCTGTTCCGGAAGAAAAAAAGAAACTGCGTGCCGAACTCAAAAAAAGAATTGCGGCACTGACCCCAGACTATATTGAAGAATCCAATCGGGGGATTGTGCAGAACATCCTCAGTCACCCCTGCTATCAAACAGCAAAAACGATTTTTTGCTTTGTCGGTACTGCCAGTGAAATCAATACCAGCCTCTTGATCGAGCAGGCGTTTTCCGACGGCAAGCGCATCGCGATTCCGCTCTGCATCGGCAAAGGCATTATGGAAGCGCGGGAAATCCATTCTCTTGCTGAACTGCACAGCGGAATGATGGGAATTCTGGAGCCCGCTGCAGACAGCACGCTCGTCACCCCAGCAGAAATTGATTTTGCGATCCTCCCCTGCGTTTCGTGCGACAGGCAGGGAAACCGTCTGGGCTATGGAGGCGGCTATTACGACCGCTTTCTTGAGCAGGCGTCCTTCTGCTCAGTTCTGATCTGCCGGGAACGCCTGCTCTGCGAGCAGATTCCGACGGAGCCGCACGATATTGCCGTCCCGGTCGTGATTACAGAGGCCGGCTGCTTTTCCCACGAATAATCATTTGCAGCGTTCCTAACAATCGCTTTTTCGAGCAGCCCGTTTGGGCTGCTTTTTTATTGACAAGAGAACCTGCCCCGCTGACGAAATCAAAGAGTTCGAGCGGAGCCCAGTCACTTTAAAACCAGAAGTAAGGGTATTTCCCACCGTTTGGGGGCGAGAGATTTGAGCTGTGTATCTCTAATTATAAGTAATTTATAATGAATAAGATAAAATAATCATATTTTACTTATTGATCGCCTGGCGTTATAATAAGCAGGCAAAGAAAGCAAGACCCACGCCTCGGCACAAGCAAGCGTGTACTGCACCAGCAGAAATTTCCGTACGGGGAAATCCGCTAAAGTTATTATCACCTTTCAAAAAAGGTGATTTTCTTTGCGAGCGAAAAACTGTTTTCCGCATCCAGAAAACAAATGAAAAAGTAGAATTTCTGCTGATCAGCAGATAACATAAGGAGTGGTAGTTCATGGATTCAGTCATCAAAAAACTGCCCGGAATCTCGCTGGCGGCGATCATCGCCGTACCGGCATGGATTCTGGGCCAACAATTCCCGGTGATCGGCAGCCCGGTACTCGGCATCCTGTTCGGCATGCTGCTGGCATTCTGGAAACGCCCGGCGGCATTTCAGAGCGGCATCACCTACACCTCGAAAAAGCTGCTGCAATATTCCATTATTCTGCTGGGCTTCGACATGAACCTGTTCCAGATCTTTAAGGCCGGCAGCCAGACCCTGCTGCTGATGGCCTTTACCCTCACCGCCACGTTCCTGGGAGCGTATCTGATCGGTAAGGCGCTGAAGGTAGACCGCGACACGAATATCCTCATCGGTGTCGGCACGGCCATCTGCGGCGGCTCGGCCATCGCGGCAACGGCCCCCGTCATCGGCGCAAAGGATGAAGACGTGGCACGCTCCATCTCGACGATCTTCTTTTTCAATGTGATTGCGGCGTTCCTGTTCCCGTTTTTGGGCCACACCATGCAGATGTCGGATTTTCACTTCGGCCTGTGGGCCGGTACCGCCATTAACGACACCTCTTCCGTTGTGGCGGCGGGCTACACCTTCAGCGACGCAGCGGGCAATCTGGCGGTCATTGTCAAGCTGACACGCACGCTGATGATCATTCCCATTACCTTAGTGCTTGCTTTTTACACAGCCAAACGGCAGTCGCGCGCAGGCAATGCAAATTACAGCTTCGCAAAAATTTTCCCGTGGTTTGTTCTGGGCTTTGTCGCGGCGGCGATCATCAACACCTTTATCCCCCTCCCGACGGGAATGGGAAAGGCGCTGGCCACTTTCGGCAAATTTGTGATCGTCATGGCAATGGCGGCGATCGGCCTGAACACCAATCTGGTCGATCTGGTCAAGCACGGCTGGCGGCCGATCGTGCTCGGCCTCTCCTGTTGGGCGATTCTGGCGATCACTTCGTTGGCCGTGCAGTACAGCCTGCTAAGCTATCTATTATAATGAAAAAGGGATGCGCACAGCAGCTGCTGTGCGCATCCCTTTTTCTCTCTCTTTTTTTACAACGGAAGAAGTCCGTTTCACAGTATGTTCTTTACAGATACAGCGTGAATCGTTCTCCGTTAATGATCTGCGAGCAGACATAAACCGGTTCGCCGGTTTCGACGTAAGCCGTGCTCTTTACCAAAAGGAGCGGATCATTTTTGCTGATGTTCAGCAGCTTTCCCTCCGAAGAGGTGGCACGGCAGATTTCAATCTGCTTCTGCGATTTTGCTACGACCACATTTGCACGCTCTCTGAGCACCTCAAATAAGGAGCCGTCCAGCGATTCTTCCAGCAAAAACGCGTATTTCAAGGAGAAATAGCTGTTTTCAATCGCCATGGGTTCCAAATTGACAAACCGCAGGCGCGAAATAAACACCGTCTGCGACCCGGCAGGCAAGCCAAGAGACTGCACGATCTTATCCGATGGAACAACCAGCTTATGCTCCAGCAGCCGGCTGCCCGCGGTCAGCCCCGCCATCCGGCAGGATTCCGAAAATCCCATGATTCTGCGGTAATCCCTCCAATATTTCGGAACCGCCACAAAGGTGCCTTTCCCCTGCTTTTTCTCAACAAAACCAAGAGCGGCCAGCTCGTTTACCGCCTTGCGGGCAGTAATCACGCTCACGTCGTTCTGTTTGGCCATATCCACTTCAGAAGGCAATTGGTCCCCGGGCTGATAGTATCCGCCACCGATCTGATCTTTCAGCTTATCCATCAACTGTTGATACAAGGGTGTGATCGCCTTGGATTTCAACATTCTGAATCTCTCCCTATGCAAGCCGGCCCTGGCCGATTTGTATTGAAGGGATCAAAGTGCGAAACAAATTCGCTCCCAATCCCATATCTATCTTTTTAGTGTACTTCATGAAGCGGGAATATTCAAGTACAACTGAGGCAATTTGCCTGTTTAACGGCCAGGCAAAGCAGGAAAATCAGTATTCTACCTTCCACATATAGCGGCGGTCGTCCATGGAACGCCCGCGGATTTCCGCCATCTGCAAAACGAAGAAGCGCTCGAGCGGAATCATGACGGCAGAATTGAAATACTCCGAAACACTGCTGTCGATCTGAGAAAGTCCGGTGTCTGCCGCGTCGATGACCGTGTAGTTTTCCGCGTAGGTTTTCAGGAACTTCAGTACCCTCTCATCCAGAAAACGTGTTTTCCCCGTGCTCATCAGCAAAATGATCGGCAATTTTTTGTCTGTCGTTTCAAACGGGCCGTGGAAATACTCCCCGCTGTGCAGCATCACCGCATGACGGCACTGCATCTCCATCAAATGGCAGCATGCCATGGTGTAGGCTGTGCCCGTGAGCGGACCGCTGCCCATCACGTAAAAAATTTCTTCGTCCTTGTACCGCTCCCCAAAAGCCTTTGCAGCGGGCAGCATGCTCTCTTTTGCCTCGGCAACGATCGAATCGATCTTTCCATAAGCCTGCATTGCCGCATCATAGTGGGCATAGCCCTCAAACTGATACAGAATCTCGAACACAAGCTTTAAGGCCAGCGCTTGATTCGCCTCGGAATAGACCTGATCATCCCCATTGGAATAGACGACCGCGTACTTGCCGGTCTGGGCCATGGCGGTATCGGGAAAGCCGGTCATTGCGATGGTGTAAGCGCCTCTTGCATTCGCTAATTTAACCGCCTCCACGGTTTCGGCTGTGGCCTTCAGCGAGCAGATCACGCAGATGCAGCGGTCATCGACCGATTCGGGCGTTGCGTAAACAAACTCGTTGCTGTTGAAGATGCCGGTTCCGATATTTTTCGCTTCACACTCCATCAAATATTTCGCAGGATAAATCGCTGCCTGCGAGCCGCCGCATGCGACAAAATATACCTTTTTCAAACCACCGGACGACTTCATTTTCCCCTTGATGTCCGAAATGATTTCCTTGATCTCCATAAAAATCTCCTCTCAGTGTTGCACACCGAACCAAGCCCGCCGAAAAACAGGCCCGGCCGGTGCACAAGTTCCTACCATTTTATCAACAATGACTTTTTCAGTTCGGGTGTTTTCCCCGCCGAGAGCGGGGAAAACACGACGAACGAATCCATACGCCTTACTCGGTCACATAAGTATCTTCCAGTGTCAGGCCGGAGTTGTAGGTGACAACGCCCGGCAGATTGACAAAGCCCTCCACCTTATTCGAGCTGGCAAATGCCTGTTCACGGTAATTGATGAATACGAACGGCGACAGATCAAGCACGCGCTTTCTCAGCTTGTCGTAAATCTCCTCGCGCTTGGCCGCATCGATGGTGGTGCGCCCTTCTTTCAGCAGGCTGTCGATCTCCGCATCGGAGAACCAGGCAGAGCTGTTCATTCTGGGTTCGCCGCTTTCAAAATAGTTGGTCGTCCAATCCATATCGACAATATTGCCCGCGGTACCGGAAACAAGGATCTCATAATCGCCCTTGTTGGAGCGCTCAATGCGGGTGGACCAGTCGGGCAGCTCCACCTCGGCGTCGATGCCGATCTTCTTCAGGCTGTCCTGCACCACAATGGCGGTCTGCTTGTGCATGTCGTAGGTAGAGCTGGACAGAATCTTGATCTTAAAGCCGTCGGGATAGCCGGCCTCTTTCAGCAGAGCCTTGGCCTTTTCCTGATCGAAGCTGAAGTAGTTGTCGTACTTGCCGTCGTAGCCGTTCTCCCCCTTCTGGGTGGGGAAGCCGAAAATCTGGGTGCCGCGGCCCATAAAGGCGGTGTTGATGACGCCCTGGCGGTCAACCGCATAAGCGATCGCCTGACGAACCTTCTCGTTGGCCAGCGGGCCGCTCTTGACGTTGAACTGCAGGCACATGAACGGAGCCTCAGAGACATAGACCTTGTAGCTGTCGTCCTTCTCCATCGCGGTAATATCCTTGGCCGCCACATAGTCGATCAGGTCTGCGTCGCCAGTCTGCAGGGCGTTGGCTCTGGTCGTGGCGTCGGGCGTGATGACGAAGCGGATGCTTTTGGTTTCGGGTTTGCCGGTCTTGTAGAAATCCGAGAATGCGGTCAGAATGATCTCACGGCCCTTATCCCAGGAGGTAAACGTGTAGGGGCCGCTGCCCATTGGGCTGGCGTTCAGGTCGTTTTTGTGGCTCTCGCACCACGCTTTCGACACGATCACTGACTCAGGCAGAGTGAGGTAATCGATGAATGGCGCGCAGGGCTCCTTGAGGGTGATCTTGACGGTCTTGGTGTCCACCGCCTCGACTTTGTCGAGCACGTTCGCAAAATCGGAGCGGAAGGTCGCGCCGACGGACTCATCCAGAATACGCTCGAGAGAGAACTTGACGTCCTCGGCAGTGATGTCGCTGCCGTCGTGGAACTTGGCGTTCTGCTTGATTTTGAAGGTATACGTCTTGTTGTCGTCGCCGATCTCATACGAATCCGCGATTTCCGTGCCGATCTTCCCATCGGCCTGGTAAGCCATCAGGCCGCGGTAAAGGCACGTTTTGATCAGCCGGATCGCCTGACCGGACTGCACCATGGGCTCGAGCGTGGCAACGTCTGAGCTGATAGCCACAACGAGCTCATCCTTTTTACTGACCTGGCTCTGCGCCGAGGATTCCGGCGTGCTGGATGCCGCCCCGGACGAGTTGGAATTGTTTCCCGAGCATCCCGACAGTGCGGTGAGCGCCATTACGGCCGCCAGCGACACAGACAGGATTCGCCTGCAGATTGTTTTCATTTGTTTTCCTCCTTTTATCCTCTGATTCATAATTAAAAGCTGTCCCTCAGCTTGGGATCGAGAATATCTCGCAGCGCGTCGCCCATCAGGTTGGTGGCCAGAATCGTCAGGCTCAAAAACAGCGACGGCCACACCGTGTACATCACATCTACTGAAAGGAAATTCCTAGCGTCGCCGATCATCTGCCCCCAGGAGGGGTCGGGCGGCTGTACGCCAAGGCCGAGAAAGCTCAGGCCGGATTCCAGCAGAATCGCGCTCGAGACGGTCAGGCTGATCTGAATGACCAGCGGAGAAAAAATGTTGGGAAAAATCGTACCGAACAACACACGGTTCAAAGTCGCACCGATGGAAATTTCGTTTTCCACAAACTCCATCTTGCGCACTTTAATGGTGGAGGAGTAGGCAATTCGGGTAAAGTGGGGCGTATACAGAATCGCCACCACCACGGTCAGGTTGCGCACCCCGGCCCCCCACAGGCCCACGACCATCATCGCGAGCAGGATCGGCGGGAAGCAGAGAATCACATCGACCGCTCTCATGATCGCGCCGCCGATTTTTCCGCCAAGGTACCCGGCGAAGATGCCGAGCAGCAGCCCTGCGGCAAACGCGCCCAACGTACCAAACAGCGCCACCGTCATGGAGGGCCGCACACCCACCAGCAAACGGGAAAGAATGCAGCGGCCGTACTCGTCGGTTCCCAGCGGGTACTGAGACGAGGAGGGTGCCAGCGCAGACGATGTATTCATTGTCAGCGGGTCATTCGGCGCAAGCTGGGGGCCGAACAGGATCACAAACACCAGCGGCACCAGAACGACGATGCTGAACAAAAATTTCTTGTTTTTCACGCTTCGTTTTAAAAAGTCCATATTATTCCCCCCTACCGCGCTCTGGGGTCGAGCACACCGTAGATGATGTCGACAACCATATTGGTCAAAATAAAGACGGAAGACATCACCAGAATACAGCCCTGAATCAGCGGATAATCCCTCTGGTTAATGGCCTTGACCAAGAGCGTTGCGAGTCCCGGCCAGTTAAACACCGTTTCGCACAGCACCGTGCCGCCGATCAGGTTGCCCATCTGTAATCCGATCACCGTCACCACCGGGATAAAGGCGTTGCGGATCACATGGCGGATGATGACGTTGTGTTCCGGCAGGCCCTTGGCCCGCAGCGCCCGCACCGATTCGGCGGAGAGCGCGTCGAGCATCGAGGAACGGGTCATGCGCATGATCGAAGCAGCCAGCCCAAGGGCCAGCGCCACCGCGGGCAATATCAGCCGCTGAAAGTGCGCCGAGGGGCTCTTGGAAAAATTCACATAACCGCTCGACGGCAATGTGGGAATATTCCACCCAAACACATTCAGGGAGAACAGGATAATGAGAAGGTAGCCGAGCACGTAAACCGGAATGGAGGTTCCGAGTGAAGCGCCGGTCGTCATTACCAGATCGGAAAATTTGCCGCGCCGCAGGGCGGAAAGCACGCCCAGAGGGAGACCGATGATACACGCGAGCAGCAGCGAAACGCCTGCCAGCTCCAGTGTGCGGGGCAGCCGCGACCCGATAGACTGCATCACCGGAACGTGCTCGCTGTACGACGTTCCCAAATTCCCCTGCAAGGCATTGAGCATCCAGTTCACATACTGCGTGAAAATCGGCTGGTCAAGCCCCAGTTCCCTGCGGAGCGCTTCCACCGCCTGCGGGTCGGGGTTCGAATCGGTACCCAGCATCAGCAGTACCGGATCGCCGGGCATCATATGAACGGTTAAAAACACGATACTCGAAACCACGAAGAGGAGCAGCACTGCGATCGCGCTTCGGCGCACAATAAATTTGGTCATGCCGTTCCTCCCTCCTGTTCATACAGAAAACACGCGACCTGCCCGCCGTCCGCAAGGGTTCGAAGCGCCGGGCGCTCGATTTTGCAGCGTTCCATCACGTTGGGACACCTGGTGCAGAACCGGCAGCCCGCAGGCGGGTTGACCGGACTGGGGATATCCCCGGTAAGGATGATCCGCTGGCGTTTCTGCCCGCTGCCGGGGTCGGGAATCGCGGAGAGCAGCGCCTGCGTGTACGGGTGCCGCGCAGCCCGGTACAGCTCCGGCCCATTCGCCACCTCTACCAAAGAACCGAGGTACATCACGGCAATGCGGTCCGACATATGCTTGACGACCGCCAGATTATGAGAAATGAACAGGTACGTCAGCCCGAATTCCTTTTGCAGGTCTTTGAGCAGATTCAGAATCTGCGCCTGAATCGAAACATCCAGCGCAGAGACCGGCTCATCGCAGACAATCAGCTGCGGCTGGAGCGCGAGCGCCCGGGCAATGCCGATACGCTGCCGCTGCCCGCCCGAAAACTCGTGGGGGTAGCGATCGATATACCCGCGGGAGAGGCCGACGAGGTCCATCAGCTTCATCACTTCGGCGTCCAATTCCTGCCGGCTCATCTTGCGGTGAACCTGCATCGGGGCCGAAATGATCTGCCGCACCGTCTGGCGGGGATTCAGCGAATCGAACGGCTTCTGAAATACCATACGCATGCTTTCGCGCTGGGCGCGCATCTCTTTTTTAGAGAGCGCCGCCAGGTTCTTGCCGTCAAAACAGATCTCGCCCGAATCCGCCGGAACCAGCTGCAGCAAGGTGCGGGAGAGGGTGCTTTTTCCGCACCCGGATTCCCCAACCAAACCAAAGCTCTCGCCGCGGTGAATCTGAAAGCTGACATTGTCCACGGCGTGCACCACGCCCTTCGCCGAAGAAAACAGCCCGGCTTTGACAGGAAAGGTTTTTGAAACGTTTTTTACATCCAATAATACTTCATTCAAGCTGCATTCCCCTTTCCTAGCTGCCCGCATAATGACACCGCACAAAGTGGCCCGGTGCAATCTCTTTGACCTGCGGCTCGGTTTCGCGGCACAGGTCGTTTGCCTGCGGACACCGGGTACAGAACCGACAGCCTTTCGGCATGTTCCGAATATCGGGGACTGCGCCTTCAATACTGTGCAGGCGTTCCACCTGCTCTTCAAGCTTCGGGGCCGACTGAATCAGTCCCATGGTATACGGGTGGGCCGGGTGATTCATGATCACATCGGTGGGCGCGTCCTCCATGGATTTGCCCGCGTACATCACGATAACCCGGTCGGCAATATCCGAAACCACACCGAGATCGTGGGTGATCAAAACGATGCCCATCCGGTATTCGTCGCGCACCTTGCGCAGCAGATCGAGAATCTGCGCCTGCACGGTGACATCGAGCGCAGTGGTAGGCTCGTCGGCAAACAGGAGCTTTGGGTTGCACGAGAGGGCAATGGCGATCATCACCCTCTGGCACATGCCGCCCGAAAGCTCGAATGGGTAGCTGCGAAATACCCTTTCCGGCTGCGCGATCCCCACAGCGGTGAGCAGTTCAAGAGCACGCTCTTCCGCCTGCTTCTTCCCCACCGGCTCGTGCGTGAGAATCGCCTCTACGATCTGGCTGCCGACGGTATATACCTGGTCAAGCGACATCATGGGGTCCTGAAAGATCATCGCGAGCTCCCTGCCGCGCAGCTTCTGCATTTCTTTTTCCTTCAGCGGCACCAGGTCTTTGCCCTCAAACAGGATCTTTCCGCCGGATACCCTGCCCTGATTGGGAAGCAGCTTCATCACGGAAAGGGACGCCATGGTTTTTCCACTGCCGCTTTCACCCACGATGCCCAAGGTCTGACCTTTTTCCACCGAAAAGCTCAGGTGATCCACGGCGGTAAAGGCCTGATATTTATTTTCAAACACCATTTCCAGGTTCTGAACATCCAACAGGGGTTCGGCCATCCAAACATCACCGCTTTTCTCTGAGTCTTTTGGTTCTCTCCTCGTCCACAGCCCAGCCGCTGCTGTTTTTCACAACGCATACGCCGTACAGCTCCTGTGCCTTTTCGGGGGAAACCTTCCCCTCGATCACGTCGATCAGAACGCGGAGGGGGTCGCGCTCCAGCGGATTGCCGTACCCGCCTGAGCCGGGCGTCTGCACGCTGATCACATCGCCCTGCTCGAGCGGGATGTCGGTGCATTTGGAGGGCAGACGGGTGCTGGTCCCATCCGGTTTGACAAGATAGTAAACGCCGCCCTCGCCGGCAAGGCCGCCCTCCAGGCCCCACGGCGGAATCTTCTGCCGGTCGCCGAGACCGGTGTAAGAGATGCCGTCGTACATCATTTCAAATTCACGGACAATGCCGAGTCCGCCGCGGTTGCGCCCCGCGCCGCCGCTGTCGCGCCGCAGCTCATATTTATTCACGGTAACCAGCGGGAACTCCATTTCGAGCGCCTCCACCGGCAGATTCGAGGTGTTGGTCATATGCACCTGCACGCCGGAAAGGCCGTCCGCGTCGCGGCTTGCGCCGGAGCCGCCCGCGACTACCTCCAGGTACACGAAGAAGCGGTCTTTGTCCTTCTGATCCGCGCCGGAGAAAATCGCCGAGGTCACTGAGCTGTTGCAGCAGGCGATCGCCCGGTCAGGCACAGCTGGCGCCAGAGCGCCGAAGATCACATCGGCCACGCGCTGGCAGGTATCGATTCGCTCGCCCACGGGCGCGGGATTTTCTGCGTTGACCAGCAGGCCGCTTTCGCACTCCACAGAAAACGCGCGGTAAATGCCCGCGTTCGACGGAACAGTGGGGTCAATCAGTGCCTTGAGCGAATAGAACACCGTGGCCAAAAGGCCGTTGTAGGTGACATTGATGGGGCCGGGAACCTGCTTTGCGGTACCGTTGAAGTTGAGCGTCATGCTGTCGCCCGCGATGGTGATCGCAACGCAGATTTTCAGAGGGTCGGGGCAGGCCGTGCCTGCGTCGTCCATATAATCGGTAAATCGGTACACGCCGTCCGGCAGCTTTTCAATTCCAGCCTTGAGCTTGCGCTCGGCGTAATCCTGCAGCTGGTACATGCTGTCTACCAAAACGTCGCCGTAGCGGTCGTAAGCGTCGAGCATGCGGCGCAGGCCCACGCGGTTGGCCGCGATCTGTGCCTGCAAATCGCCGTATCTCTCATTCGGGATGCGGCTGTTCGCCATAATGATGCTGACGATATCCTTGCAGACTTCGCCCCCGCTGCAGATGCGCACGAGCGGAATCTTCGTTCCCTCCTGAAAGATGCTGACCGCATCGCCAGAGGTGGAGCCGGGCACTTTGCCGCCCACATCGCTGTGGTGCGCCAGATTGGCCACCCAGCCGATCAGCCTGCCGCTGTGGAACACCGGCGCAACAACGGTAATGTCCGGCAGATGGGTGCCGCCGCCGTTGTACGGGTCGTTGCCGATGAACATGTCGCCCTCCTGAATGTCGGCGCGGTCGAAATGCTTGTAGACCTCCTGTACGATTCCCAGAAGGGAGCCGAGGTGCATGGCGACATGCTCGGCCTGCGCCACCATGTTTCCGTCCGGGTCGAACACCGCGGTGGAAATGTCGCGGCGCTCTTTGATGTTGGTGGAATATGCGCTGCGGATGATCGCAATGCCGGTTTCCTCCGCAATGGATAACAGCAGATTGCCGATGATTTCTACGGTTACTGCATCAACACGCTTGCTCATGCCGTTTCACCTCCGTGATAAGTGACGATCAGATTCAGGAACGGGTCGTTATACGCCTGCCATCCGGGCGGGATAATGGAGGTGGAATCCATCTGCTCAATGATCGCCGGGCCGCTGACGGTGCAGCCGCAGGGCAGCTGCGTGCGCTGATAAATGTTGGTGTCGAGATACTCCGGCGAGCCCTCGAACCGAACCTTGCGAACCTCGACCGGGGCCGGAACCTGCGGGTTTTCTTCCACAGGGTGCTCGCTCAGGTCGGGCTTATCGATGGTGCCGACCGCGCCGACGCGGTAGTTGACCATCTGGATGTTCTTTTTCTGATCGTAATAGCCGTAGGAACGCTCATGCTCCTGGTGGAACTGCTCTACCAGACCTGAAAGCACCTCTTCGGTGATTTCTCCCGTGGGGAGCTCCACCGTGATTTCATAGTTCTGGCGTTCATACCGGCAGTCAAGCGAATAGACGAATGTGCGGTCCTCTTTGGCGATGCCTTCGTTCTCAAGCATTTTGTCGCCCTCTTCGGTAAGCTGCGAGAAGATGCGGTTCATTTCCGACAAATTCTGCGGTTCGGCGATCATAATGTACGACTGGCTCAGATCGAAGCGGGTATCGGCCATCAAAAGCCCCAGCGAGCAAAGCGTGCCCGGCGCGGGGGGAAGCAGAACCTGAGTGATACCAAGCTCTCTGGCAACTTCGCAGGCGTGCAGGGGGCCTGCACCGCCGAAAGCCATCAGCGTGAATTCGCGGGCGTCGTAGCCGCGCTCAACAGAAACGACGCGGATCGCGCGCACCATGTTGGAGTTGACGACCGAAATAATGCCTGCCGCGGCGTCCTCTATGCTCAGGGAAGATTTCTCCGAAATCTTCTTCTGGATTGCGTCATAAGCGAGGTTCCAGTCCACATCCATGCGGCCGCCCAGAATCTTGTGGCGGTTCAGCTTGCCAAGCAGAATGTTCGCATCGGTAACAGTGGGGTTTTCGCCGCCGCGCATGTAGCACGCCGGGCCGGGTACCGCACCCGCACTGCGCGGGCCTACCTTGAGCGCGCCGCCCTCATCGATGGCGGCAATCGAACCGCCGCCCGCGCCGACCGTAATAATATCGATCATGGGGATGCGGGCGGGGTAGCCCTCCACCATTCTTTCATACGAAACCTGCGCCTTACCGTCTTTGATCAGGCTGATGTCCGCGCTGGTACCGCCCATGTCGAACGTAATGATTTTATCGATGCCGCACTGGCGGCCGATGTAGGTTGCCCCCACCACACCGGCGCTCGGGCCGGACACTGCAGTTTTGATGGGGCATTCCACCGTTTCAGCGATGGAGATAATGGAGCCGTTGGACTGGGTGACATAAGGGGCCACGGCGATTCCGGATTCCCGTACGCTGTTCTGGAAGTTCTCAACGTACTTCTTCATGACCGGGCCAAGGTAGGCGTTGAGCACCGTGGTGCTCATGCGCGAATACTCGCGGAACTCGCTGACCAGCTCGCTGGAGATGGAAACGTAAGCCTCGGGGTACTCCTCCAGAATGATTTCCTTGATCCGCCGCTCGTGCGCCGGGTTGATAAAGGAAAACAGCGTGCAGACGGCGATGGTGGTTACATTCTGCTCCTGGAAGAACCGGACAGCCTTTCGCACGTCCTCCTCATTGAGGGGGATTTTCACGGAACCGTCATGCAGTAGACGTTCCTCCACCTCGCATTTCAGTCCGGAGGGAATCAGGCTTTCGGGTTTTTCCTTGAGCAGGTCGTACAGGGAGGGCCGCTTCTGATTGCCGATCTCCATCAAATCCTTAAAGCCCTTGGTGGTAATCAGACCCATGCGCGCACCGCGCTTTTCGATCAGCGCGTTGGTCGCTACGGTTGTTCCGTGCGCCAGGTATTCCACCGCGACCGGGTCGATCCCCTCGCTTTCCAATATGTAGTGGATTCCGCTGACAATGGAGCGGGACGGATCATCCGGAGTAGAGCTGTGTTTGTAGTGAAACAGTCTTTTCGTTTCGGAATCAAATACGGAAAAATCCGTAAAGGTTCCTCCAACGTCGACGCCTATCATGTATCCCATCTTTGTCACCTCTCGAAAAAATCTATACTTTTATGCCAGTTGGGTTTCAAATCCAAAAGCGCCCGGTCGCCCGCAGGTTTTGGCTGAAAGCTCTGAGGCCGCCGCAAGCACCTGCTCCATCTTCTCCCGGTATGCGCCGCTGCCCTTTGAAAGCTTTTTCTGAACAATTTCTGCCAGGTAGGTCATCAAGAATCCCGCCGCGAACGAATCCCCCGCGCCGAGCGTGTCGATTACCTCTACGGGCTTTGCTCTGGCCTGATAAAAGCTTTCGCCATCCCATACCATGGCGCCATCGCCGCCCATCGTCGCCACCGCGATCCCGCAGCCAAGGCGCACGATTTCGGAAAGCTGCTCCTGAACCTCCTCCTGCGTCAGGCCCGAGCAGGACAGAAAACCGCAGTCTACCCACCGGCAGATGCCCTGCGTGCGTTCCCGGTCCTTCCACGTGCCGGAAAAATCATAAGAAACAAACCGCCCCAGCGATGCCATCACCGGCAGCTGAGAATCTATGTAGCTGTTGTTGCTGGTGTGGATCAGATCAAAACCGGCTAGGTACAGAAGGTCTTCCTCCTTCAACTGAATTGGATGCTCCCGCAGTACTCCGCCGCGGTTGCTGGTTACAAACACCCGGTCGCCGTCCACCAGATCGATCACGGCATAGCCGTTTTCCCCCTCCACCTGCCGGGAATGCGAAAAATCCACCTGCAGGCGCGTCAGCGTTCTCATCACATGCTCCGCGACCGCATCCGTTCCGAACACTCCCAGATAAGCCGCGTCGCAGCCTTTCATCCGGCAGTAAACAGCCACATTCAGTGCCTGCCCGCCTGGGAACATCAGACCGAGATGCCGGTACTTGTCACACACGTTATCGCCGACCCCAATGACTCGAAGCATTTTTAACCTCCTCTTCCGTTGTTCCGCACCAATCACTAATATAAGTTTATATTAGTGATTGAATGATAGAATGTCAATATATTTTTAAAAAAACGTTAATTTGTTTTGTAATTAAGTTATAAAATTATCAATTAAGGCCGTCAAATTCGAAGATTTAAAATGGGCAAATTTGTAAAAAAAGGCGAACAAAAGCAAATAGCTCTTGTTCGCCCTCGAACGAATATCCTGATTTATCGGCCAGCCCAATCGCGGCTGACGATTTTAAAACTTCCTTGCACTAATATATCCTTATATTAGCACACGTTCTTTTATTTGTAAATAGAGAATCATAAAAAATTCAAAAAATGATATTGTGCCGCGTATGGACTGCTCAGTGACAGCAGGAATCCCCGCCGTGGCAGGAGTGCCCTTCCTCATGATGATGGTCGCAGGTTGCACCGGCAGAAGCGGAAAGCCGCTCGGCGAGATACTCCTCTATCACCTGTTCCACAGGGCCCTGTACTCCGGCCAGCGCCCGAATTCCCCATTGTGCAAGCGCCTGCTTGGCTCCGTCGCCGATTCCGCCGCACACCAGCACGGTCACTCCCAGCTTGCCGAGCATATCGGCCAGCGCGCTGTGCCCGTTCTCTCCGGCAGACATCACACGGCTCCCAAGGATTTTTCCGTCCTCAACCTCATACAATTGAAACTCCTTGCTCTTGCCAAAATGCTGAAATACCTCTCCGTTTTCATACGGCATTGCCAGAATCATGTTCTTTCCCTCCTGTATTTTTCTTTTCGCACGGCCGCCTCTGGTGGCAGCATCCACACCCACAGGCCGATGCACTGCCATACAGAACATAGTCGCCGCCCTCAATGTGCATCCTTTTGCCGTTCACGATACAATCGGCCAGCTTTTCGCGCGCACCGGCGTAGATGGCCTGCGCCGTCGTTCGGGCTACCCCCATCTGCCGGGCGCACTCCTCCTGCGTCATTCCCGCCAGATCGATCAGCCGGATACACTCGAACTCATCGACCGACAGCAGAATGGGTGGAGTGTCGTTTTCGGCTCCATCCAGCGGCCCAAAGCTTTGCCGCTGCGGCATGGTACACACCCGCCTGCATTTTCGGGGTCTTGGCATGGCATCGTCTCCTCCCGGATGAATTATCGGCATATGTCAATTACATCATACTCTATTTTTGACATATGTCAATATATTATTAAAAACAGAATGAAAGAAAGCTGATTCTAAAATGACAACTTGTTCTCTCACCAAATGCAAGGGAACAAGCCATTCTCTATCTTTAAACAATCAATCATGAAAACTCACTTGACAAAAAAGTATAGAATCAGTATATTAGTAATTACTAATATACTGATTGGTGGTGCGTATGGGAAAAATCAGAAAAATGGCGCGTGTTCTTTCAGACTGCGTGGCCTGCGGCTGCTGTGTAAAGGCCTGCCCGCTGGGGGCAATCTCTGTTTGGCACGGGATCCGCGCGCAGGTAAATCCGCTGCGTTGCGTAGGGTGCGGCAAATGTGTGCTGGTCTGTCCTGCCGAAGTGATTGTCATAACCGAAAAGGAGGAGACCTATGAAAAAACAAAAGCCGTGGTATGAATACCTGTGGATTTTCTCCGCACTCTATTTGATTCTGGGTATTTTTAATATTCTGTTCGCGTGGCTGGGGCTGCTGTGTTTCTTCCTCCCGCTGGCGATCTCGCTGGTTCAGGGCAGCAAGGCGTACTGCAACAAGTATTGCGGGCGCGGACAGCTGTTTGAGCTGCTGGGCGGAGAATTTGGTCTTTCCCGCAAAAAGGCTCCCCCGAAATTTTTGCGCTCCAAGTGGTTCCGATATGCTTTCCTGATTTTTTTCATGACAATGTTCGGGCTGATGCTGTACTCCACGTGGCTGGTTTTTTCGGGCGCTTCGCTGCAGCAGGCGGTCACACTGCTGTGGGTGTTCCGCCTGCCGTGGAACTGGATGAATACCTCGTATGTTCCCCCTGCCGTGGCGCAGTTCGCATTCGGCTTTTACGGCGTGATGCTCACTTCTACCGTACTGGGATTTTTCACCATGCTTTTGTTTAAGCCGCGTTCCTGGTGTGTTTACTGTCCAATGGGCACAATGACGCAGGGAATCTGCCAAATCAGGCACAGAAAGGATGTTTCCCATGGAAGAAAAAGCGAAGAAACTGGCGGAGCTGCTGAAGGTGCTCGCCAATGAAAACCGCCTGCTGATTTTATGCCAGCTGATCGAAGGCCCCAAGACGGTCAGCCGCCTTGCGGAGAATATCCCCAACATCACACAATCCGCACTGTCGCAGCATCTGGCTTTGCTGAGAGCGCACGGAATTCTGGATTTTACAAAGAGCGGTCAGAGTATTACCTACCGCATTGAAGACGAACGGGTGGAAAAGGTCATCGATGTGCTGAAAGCCTATTACTGCAAAGGAGAAGAAACATGAGGGTTGTCATCTATGCTGTCCTGCTCATCGGTGTAATGCTGCTTGCGATTTTCTTTCTGGGGGAGCGAAACCGCGCGCAGAAGAGCGGGGAATCGGCGTATCATAAAATCACTGCCGAAGAGGCCAAAAAGAAGATGCAGGATACCGCAAATTTCATCCTGCTGGATGTGCGCACGCCGGAGGAATTTTCGGAACAGCATATTCCCGGTGCGACCTTGATCGTAGACAGCCAGATTTCTGCCGAGGCCCAGAAAAAGCTGCCAGATAAGGATACCCCTATTTTCGTTTACTGCCGCAGCGGCCGGCGCAGTACCGCGGCCGCCAAGCAGCTGGTAAACATGGGCTATACCCAGGTTTACGATTTCGGCGGAATCATCGACTGGCCATATGAAACCGTGGGCGGCAGCGAGCAGCAGTAACACCGTAAGTAAGAAAAAAGGAGTGAATACAATCGGATGATCCATAAACTGGAACGCGCAGAGCGGATTCAGGAATTGAACCCGCCGGAAACATTGAAAAAAATCGGCCTGATGCCCGGGAACACCTTTTGTGACATCGGCGCGGGAACGGGAATTTTCACCTTTGCGGCAGCGGAGCTGACCGAAAACAAGGTGTATGCGGTTGAAATCTCGCCCGAGCTGCTGGAGCTGCTGCAAAGCAGGAAAGGCGAGCGAAAAGCCGAAAACGTGATTCTGGAAAACGACGTAAAAAACGTGCCGGATTCCTCCTGTGATGCGGCGCTGCTCTGCACCGTTTTCCATGAGCTGGAAAAGCCCGGTGAAATGCTGGAGGAAATCCAGCGTATTTTAAAGCCAGGCGGCACCCTCGCCATCATCGAGTTCTGGCCGAAGAAAACGGCGCAGTTCGGCCCGCCGCCGGAGCACCGCTGGAGCCCGGAGCGCGTGGAAGAGCAGCTCACGGCGCACAGCTTCCGCCGTACCGCATTGTTTGAACTGGGCGAAAACCTCTATACGCTGACATGCCAAACCTGAACCGCCGGCAAATGTCAAAGCTGCCGCAGCAGGAACGATTTTGCCATTCTTTTATAGACGGGCAAGTGAAGATGCTCTTCCCGAAACATCGAAAAACGTCTCAAAAAGGTCGAACCGAAAAGAAGATTTCGGTTCGACCTTTTCCTTTATTCCACAATAGAACAAAATTCGTGTTTTAATTCCATATTGGAACAAATTTATCTTGTTTGTTTTTTCTGATTCCCTTATAATAAAACCTTGATAAAATTTATTCCCTTGTAAAGTGACTTGCGGAAAAACGGCAATTCTTTCCCTCATGGAAAACGAGGAAGAAATGATTGGCTTTTTAAAGTGACATTAAGTGCTCCAGAAATTTTCCAGCACGGCGGGCATAGCATTATGAGAGCCTCACCGCCGTTACCGGCGGCAAATCGCCGACGGCTGAGAGATCCTTGAAACTTGGGACAGTTATATTCTTTGGTTTCTGCCGCTTGTAAAGGCAGGACACCTTTTTCTCGTTATAAGAACCTCACGCCGTCACCGGCGGCAAGCCGCCGACGGCTGAGATACCCTTGAAACTCGAGACAGATAGAAATACTTCTGCAGTTTATAAAAAAGCAAAGTCATCTTTTTCTCGTTATAGGAGGATTACCGAATGGCCAGAATCATCGCAGGAAAAGAAATCGTTACATCTATGAATAGCACGCTCAGGCAGGAAACCGCTCTGTTAAAGGAACGAGGCTGCACGCCGACTC
>JAEXDU010000195.1 GCA_023401495.1 Bacillota bacterium | reverse complement strand
TGCTAAGCCTATCCGCAAATCCACGGTCGAAAATGAAGCAGGATAAAGCAAGGTGATGTAAACTGCACCTTGCAGTCACAGCGGACGGCAGTGCCGATCGAAAAACCGCGACAGGATGCGGTTTTCTGGCAAATCACCTATAGTGCGACAGATGAACAAATAGGTGCTGTAAATGTAGTTTTGTGCTGTCATAGGTGCTGTGAACAGCCAAATCCCGCTTGACAAAGCCATTCTAAAGATGCTCTGTTAGGTGCTACAACCGCAGTAAAGGCTAAGTGCCAAGCATAAACCACGCCCAACCGGCTAAGACTATTACCATAAAAAGGAGTGACGCCTATTGGAGATTAACGTCAACGAAGCGCGGAAAATTGTTGAGATCTGGTTGACAAATGTTGAAAAGAATGACGAAGCATTGAAAGAGCAGCTCAAATCCATCTACGAAAAATACCACGCAAAAAAATATCTCGTAGCGGTATTCCAGTCCGGCACTCAAGATTTGTACCAAGCAACCAGCGACCTGCTCTGCTATAACCGCAAGCGTACAGCGCAGTTTGAAACAGAACAAGAAGAACAGCAAGGCATGACCTTGAGCATGTAGCCCAATGCTATTTAACGCAAAAATCGGCGGCCTAAACGCCGCCATTACATATAAAACGGTCGGAAGCGGTTCAGATAAGCCGCCTCCGACGCTTTTTAAGTTACATTTTTCTAGAATCAATAGTACAATATTATCTGAAACAAGATAGATAGAGGTGGTTAATATTGATAGAACGCTTTGACATCGCGGGCTACTGCCGAATCTCGGTCGACGAGGAATTAGACCGTGACAACACCTCGATTGAAAACCAAAAGGCCATCATCGCGGATTTCGTCAAACAGCGCTTTCCGAACAGCAGCCTGACCTTCTATGAGGATCGCGACCGCTCGGGCTACACCTTCGAGCAGCGCGAGGGCTATCAGGCAATGCGCCGGGAGCTGGTCAGGCACAAAAAGGACATCCTCATTGTCAAGGACTTCTCACGTTTCTCCCGCCGCAACAGCCGCGGACTGGTCGAGCTGGAGGATCTGCGCGACGCGGGGGTACGCATCATCTCGATTGGGGACGGAATTGACTTTCCCAACGACGACGACTGGCTCAAAATCCAGTTTCAGTTTTTAATCAACGAGATGCCGGTCACCGACACGAGCAAAAAGGTGCGCTCGGTTGTTAAACGCAGGCAAGCTGACGGCAAATGGATTTGCGCCGCGCCCTACGGCTATATCGTCGACAAGTCACAGGGTTTTGCCGTTGTGCCGGAGGAAGCTGAAACCATCAGGCAAATTTTTGAGCTGTACAACCAAGGCTGGGGCTATCGTAAAATTGCCAATCATCTCACCGATTTGGGCATTCCAACCCCGCGCATGTCGGAAAAAAACCGCAAAGAAACCGCCGGTGAGGAATGCGCCCGCGAAGCGAAAGCCGCATGGAGCATTGTAACCATCCAAGGCATTCTGGATAACGACTTCTATATCGGCACGCTGCGGCAAGGTGAATTTGCCCGCAAGAAAATCAACGGCGCCAACCAACGGCGCGACCCTGACGAGCATGTTGTATTTGAAAACCATCATGAATCCATCGTCGATTACCGGACATTTGCCACAGCACAGGCGCTGCGGCAAAAACGCAGCACCACAAACTATCGCGGCGTTAAAATCAACGACAACGTCTACTCCGGATTTCTGATTTGCGGCGACTGCGGCTCCCCGATGTTCGCTATGAGCCGTTCGGATTTGCGCGACGCCTACCGCTGCGGCGCCTACCATCGCCGGGGGTTGGCCGCCTGCACCAGCCACCACATCCGAGTCGATATGCTGGACGAAGTGATTCGCGGCTACATCCGCAAGGTCAAGGAAAGCTCGGCCGACATGATAGCCCGCCTGAACGCCGACATCGAAAAGGAAGCAGCTGATGTTTCCGAGAGCGAGCGCTCAGCCGAAAACCTCGAGAAAATCCTTGCCGAGCTTCAGGACGAGCTCAAGGCCACCAAGCGGCAGCGCATTCGCGATGTTATGAAGCACCCCGAGCGCGAAGCCATGCTCGAAGAAACCTACGACGAGATGGAAGGCGACCTGATGCAGCGCATCGCGGGGCTGCAAAGCCAGATAACGCTCACGGCCGACCGGCGCAACACCATCATTAGAGTCAACCGCATCGCCAAAACCGCCATCGACGTGTTTGATGATATTCTCAGCAAGCCCGCGCTCGAGCGCACCGACCTTGAATTAATCATCGAGAAGATTCTGGTCTACGAAGACCATATCGAAGTCATGCTCAAGGCGGATATTGACGCCATCATCCAAAGCGGTTTACCCGTAGAACTGCTTGATAACGCCAAAATTCCCGTTCCCGCAGGTATTTCCGAAAATTTTGAGTCAGGCATCATGGATAGCTTAAAGACCCGGGTAGTCCAGTCAAGCGCAAAGCGGCAGGACAAGGTCTATGATGTCAATGTTATCAGTAACGGAGAGTGGTTGTGTAATGATACAAGGAATTTTAGAGATATAGGGATATATTGAAATTTAAATATATCTTTTTCTCCGAAAATTTTCACTTTTTAACGTTAGAACGAGTAGAATTAAGCAATCTAGATGATCTAGGACTGTGTATTATCTGTATTAGGTAATATCGATCGTTGACTGAATGAATAATGCAATTTATTGTTTTATTCTAAACGAATACTGATGATAACAGGGTTTAACTATTATAAATTTCAATTATTTGTTCTTTAACGGAATTTAGCCTGTATTTTTCTGGAGGACATTTCCAAAAAAGAAAGGTTTCAGAATCTAAAGTATAATTAATTATTTTTTCAGTGAGTTCCTGTTCCGTGTGGAATAGGAACTCTTTTTTGTTTTCCACTAGATCCCGGTGACCTTTGATATCACTAATGAGTACCGGCAGTCCACAAGCCATTGCTTCCATAACATTGAAAGGTAAACCTTCTATTTTACTGGAAGAAACGGCAGCATCACACAACGGATAAAGATTCTCCATGTTCTGTACGTGACCAAGAAAATGAATTCGATCTTCCATATAGAGTTCCTTAGTCAGTTGAATACATTGCTTAAGCAGTGTACCAGTACCTGCTAATAGTAAATGTGCATTAGGAGCATAAGGAACGGCTTTCGCAAAAGCACGGATTAGACACTCTTGGTTTTTTCGTTTAGAAAATTCAGCGGCGTAGATGAATAGAAAGTCCTTTTCACCAAATCCGAGTGCTTGGCGCCCCGCAATTCTTTTTTCGATAGACATAGGCTGAAATCGGGAGGAATCAAATCCAATGCCATGAATAAAATGAAGATATTCTTTATAGAGGTGATGGTTCTGCGCAATTTCATAATCCTCTTGATTCATTACCATAAGAGTATCAGTGACATGTGCGCAGATTTTTTCCGGTAAAAGATAAATCCATTTTTTAAGTCCGTCATTTTCATTGAATAAGTAGCCGTGCACAGTACAAAAAACTTTTGGGCGGTTTTGCAATAGTAGAATTGCTGCCCGTACCACAGCGCTGGCGAGTGCTGTATGAGTACTGACCATCTCAAAGTGTTGTTCCTTTAAAAGCTTTCTTGCTAAAAAGATTGCTTTTATATTTTGAAGACTGAGCAGGCTTTTGGCAAACGGTAAGGCAACAACATGATCAGCATAGGGAATGGACCCCTCTTCATTAGCTAGGACCCAGACTTCGCAGCCCTGGTCGTGAAATGCTTTCAGATAGGGTAAGTGAAAATTTCGAATATGAGATAAAGTCGATGCACAGTATAGAATTTTCCGCAATGGATCTTCCTCCTGTTTTTCATTCCTTATATTGTATCGTTTTCTCGGAAAAAACGCAATTATATCGTGCAAAGCTAATGGTTGGCTGAACTTGAAAATTATAATTTAATTAGGCTAAACCAAATTATGGAATAACAAAAAGGGGAGGATGCCGATTGACATCCTCCCCTTTTTGTTATTCGGTATATCCTAGTTAGTCCACAATAATGCTTTCACCCGTCATTTCGGCCGGCTGCGGCAAACCGAGAATTTTGAGCATCGTGGGAGCGATGTCTGCCAGCTTGCCGTTCTCGCGCAGCTTGCACGGATAGCCGACGACGCAGAACGGGACAGGATTTGTGGTGTGTGCGGTAAAGGGGGAACCGTCCTCTTCGTACATCTTTTCAGCGTTGCCGTGGTCAGCGGTGATGATCGCGGTGCCGTGCATGCGCTCGATCGCATCGATCACGCGGCCAACGCAGATATCAACGGCCTCTACCGCGGCCTTGGCGGCGTCAAATATTCCGGTATGTCCTACCATGTCGCAGTTGGCATAGTTCAGAATAATCACATCGTACATTCCGCTGTCGATTTTCTCTACCAAAGCGTCGGTAACGGCGTATGCGCTCATTTCGGGCTGCAGGTCATAGGTAGCAACCTTCGGGGAATGAATCAGCACGCGGTCCTCACCGGGATATACTGTCTCTACGCCGCCGTTGAAGAAGAAGGTTACATGCGCATATTTCTCAGTTTCGGCAATGCGCAGCTGGGTCATGCCCAGATTCGAAAGATATTCCCCCAGCGTGTTCTTCAGGCTTTGGGGATGGAACGCGACATCCACGTTCGGCATGGTGGCGTCATATTGCGTCATGCAGACGTAGGTCAGCGGGAAGAAACCATTGGCGCGCTCAAAGCCAGTAAAATCGGGGTCGACAAACGCGCGGGTCAGTTCCCTCGCGCGGTCGGGGCGGAAGTTGAAGAAGATCACAGAATCATCGGTGGAAATCCGGCCCTCGGGTCCGCAGACGACCGGCACGACGAATTCATCGGTCACACCGTCCTCATACGACTTGGCAACGGCGGCCACGGGGTCGGGATTCTGCACGCCTTCGCCCAGCACCATCGCGTTGTACGCTTTGGAGACGCGTTCCCAACGGTTGTCGCGGTCCATTGCATAGTAGCGCCCTGCCACCGTTGCGATTTCACCCACGCCGATTTCCTGCATTTTGGCAAGGCAATCCTCAACAAAGCCTTTACCGGAGGAAGGGGGAACGTCGCGGCCGTCCAGCAGTGCGTGAACATATACTTTGGAAAGGCCGTTCTGCTTTGCCAGTTCCAGCAGTGCGTACAGATGGCCGTTGTGGCTGTGAACGCCGCCATCGGAAAGCAGGCCGATCAGGTGCAGCGCCGTGCCCTTGGCTTTCGCGGCCGCCACTGCCTTGACGAGAGCAGAATTCTTGTAAAAATCGCCGTCCTCGATTTCCTTTGTGATGCGGGTCAGCTCCTGGTACACGATGCGTCCCGCGCCGATGTTGGTGTGGCCAACCTCGGAATTGCCCATCTGCCCGTTCGGCAGGCCGACATTCAGGCCAGAAGCACCGATCTGAGTGATGGGATTTTCGCGGAAGAGACGGTCCAGATTTGGTTTTTTGGCGGCCATGATGGCGTTGCCGTATTCGGGAGCGATGCCAAAGCCGTCCAGAATCATTAAGATCAAAGGTT
Source organism: Bacillota bacterium (assembly GCA_023401495.1). Classification (GTDB taxonomy): domain Bacteria; phylum Bacillota; class Clostridia; order Oscillospirales; family Acutalibacteraceae; genus Faecalispora. The sequence goes on along the minus strand of JAEXDU010000195.1, from coordinate 6,513 downwards.
TTTTCATAACAGTTCTCCTTTGCGATACAGTTGGGGTCAGCCCTCAGAAGCCGCGCGGACAATTTCCGCAAAGTCCGCGGCTTTCAGCGAAGCGCCGCCGATCAGGCCGCCGTCCACATCGCCCTGCACCAGCAGCTCTGCGGCGTTTTTGGCGTTCATGGAACCGCCGTACTGAATGGTGAAGGCGTCGGCTGTCTGTTTGTCGTAGAGCGCGGCGATCACGCTGCGGATGGCCCTACAGACCTCTCCCGCCTGCGCGGAGGTAGCGGTACGGCCCGTGCCGATGGCCCAGATAGGCTCGTAAGCAATGATGACGCGGGCGAGTTCTTCCTTTGTTACGCCCAGCAAAGCGATTTTTGTCTGGAGTGCGACCAGTTCTTCCGTAATGCCCTGCTCGCGCTGCTCGAGCGTTTCGCCGACGCACAGAATCACGAAAAGCCCGGCGTCAAGCGCGGCGCGGATTCTTTGATTGACAGTCTGGTCGGTTTCGCCGAAATAGGTGCGGCGCTCGCTGTGGCCGATGATGACGTAAGAAACGCCGATGGAGGTGAGCATATTTGCCGCGATTTCTCCGGTAAAGGCGCCGCTTTCTTCCCAGTGGCAGTTCTGCGCGCCGATTTTGATGTTTGTGCCCTTTGCGGCTTCGATTGCCGCGGGGAGATCGATAAACGGAACGCAGGCGACGACCTCACACTTGGCGTCCTTGACCAGCGGGGCGACCTCAGCTAATAGTGCTTTGGTCTCCTCGGGATTTTTGTTCATCTTCCAGTTGCCGGCAATGACAGCTTTTCTCAATTCTTTATTCATAGGATTTTCTTCCTTTCTATTGGTACTGGAGCGATCCCCAGAAATGGAAAGGTGGGGAAGCCCCGGTTAAAAAAAGGGCAGACTTCCGCCTGCCCTTTTCGCATCCTCAGTTTTTATCGTTCAGGCAGGCAATGCCGGGCAGCTCTAAGCCCTCCAGGAATTCCAGAGACGCGCCGCCGCCGGTGGAGATATGAGTCATTTTATCCGCGAAGCCAAGCTGTTCTACAGCCGCTGCGGAATCGCCGCCGCCGATGATGGAAACCGCGCCGCTTTCGGCAACGGCTTTCGCTACCGCCACGGTACCGGCTGCAAAGTTTTTCCACTCGCTGACGCCCATCGGTCCGTTCCATACAACCGTTCCAGCGCCCTTCAGGGCGGCGGTGAACAGCTCCTGCGTTTTCGGCCCGATGTCAAGGCCCATCCAGCCGTCCGGAATCTGGTCGGAATCGGCGACATGATGGTTCGCGTTTTCGTCGTATTTGTCGGCAACCACGTTATCCAGCGGAATCAGGAATTTTACGTTTTTTTCCTTAGCCTTTGTCATCATTTCCTGTGCGAGATCCAGCTTGTCGTCCTCGCAGATGGAGGTGCCGATGGAATAGCCAAGCGCCTTCATGAAGGTGTAGGCCATGCCACCGCCGATGATCAATGTGTCCACCTTGTCCAGCAGGTTGCTGATCACGCCGATTTTATCCGAAACCTTCGCGCCGCCCAGAATCGCGATAAAGGGGCGCTTCGGGTTCGCCAGAGCATTGCCCATGACGGTGATTTCCTTCTGAATCAAATAGCCGCATACGGCAGGCAGGTAAGCTGCCACGCCTGCGGTGGAAGCGTGTGCGCGGTGCGCGGTACCGAACGCGTCGTTGACATAGATTTCTGCCAGAGAAGCCAGCGTCTTCGAGAATTCCGGATCATTTTTTTCTTCTTCTTTATGGAAGCGCACGTTTTCCAGAAGAGCGACTTCGCCCTCCTTTAAAGAGGCACAAATCGCTTTGGCGCTGTCGCCGATCACATCCTTCGCCATCTGCACGGGCTGGCCGAGCACCTTCGAAAGGTATTCTGCCACGGGGGCCAAAGAGTATTTGGGGTTGAATTCACCCTTCGGGCGGCCCAGGTGAGAGCAGAGGATGACCTTTGCGTGATGATCGATCAGGTAGCGAATGGTTTTGAGCGCTTCATCGATGCGCTTGGGGTCCGAAATGTTTCCCTCACCGTCAAAAGGAACGTTAAAGTCGCAGCGGACCAAAACGCGTTTGCCCGCAACATCAATATCTTCCACACTCTTTTTGTTCAGATAGTTCATAAGCTGCACTCCTTATTGTTATGATATATGGATTTGCTTTTAAGCAGATTGCTGATTTCTTTCCCCGCCGCGGGTGGGAGAAGAAATCGTTGTTTTTAATAGAGTCCTTTCAAAGCAAATTGGCTATTATCATGATTCAGATTCGGCTGTATGGAATTTGCCAATCAATATTGTTAAATTATTAATTATCCGATCCCATTTTATCCTATTTTTGCCGTCTTTTCAAGTACGCGAACCTATATAAATTCGATTTGCGAAAAAAATTACCATGTAAAGCTGCGCGGGTGACCAATGCGGGTCAAACGGGGGTAATCCCATTGACGCAGCGCTTCGTATACGCCGATCGCCACCGCGTTGGAAAGGTTCAGACTGCGCGCCTCTTCCAGCATGGGGATGCGCACAACGGAATCAGGGTTTTTCTGCAGCAGTTCCTCCGGCAGTCCTGCGGTCTCTTTGCCAAACACCAGGTAGCTGTTGTCTGGGTAAGAAACCTGTGTGTGGGTGCGCGGCGCCTTTGTTGAAAAATAGAAAAAATCCCCGGTATTTTGTTTGAAGAAATCGGACAAAGTAGCATAGTAACGAATATCGAGCAAATGCCAGTAATCCAGCCCGGCGCGTTTGAGTTTTTTATCGTCGATGGTAAAGCCCATCGGCCCCACTAAATGCAGAGTAGCTCCGGTTGCGGCGCAGGTACGCGCCACGTTGCCTGTATTCTGGGGAATTTCCGGTTCTACCATAACAATGTTCAGGGTCGCCATGATTCGGGGTATCCTTTCGAATTTAGTTTGGGAATAATTGTCGTTTATCATACCAATCATAATCCAAGCGGGGCAAAAAGTCCATCTATAAATTGCAAATCCGCAGTTAAAAAATGAAAAGCCGTGTCGCTTCTGCCGCGGGTGGGAGAGACAACGAATGATTTAGGACAGGGCAAAAGCCGATCAATAAATTGCAAAGCATTCGGAAAAGATAAATATGAAAATTGGTTTTGCCATAATCTTTCTGATTATCTATGGAATCTGGAGGGAATAAATAATGTCGGGTCTGAAAATGATCTACACCATATGGAGGGTATGCGATATGTATAACGAAACAAAGGGATTTGTAAAGGGCATAAGTGCGGGGCTGGTAGCCGGCCTGGCGGTAGCCAGCGTCAGCAGCAAAGCGATGAAAAGCAACCGTCAGCTCAAGCGTACCGCTGGCAAGGCGATGCGCAAAGTGAATGGTGTGCTGGACAACATGGAGTATATGTTCAAATAAACACGGCCCAGGCACGGCTGCCGTAAAACGGATGTGAAATTTCGCACCGTTTTACGGCAGCTTTCGTTTTAGGGAAAATCTGCAAAAAACCGGCACGATTCCCTTGCCAAAGACTTTTGAATCAGATAAACTACTGAATAGAAGATGCTCCCGCCGTGGGTGGGAGAAAGAACGCAGATTTCATCAGATCAGGCGGGCAGGCGGCCCGGCCTTGGGAGGATTTCGAGCCATGCGGGTTTCGGAGCAGGAGATACTGACGATTTATAAGAAAGGATACAGCGCCCTTACTTCACTGCATGGGGCGTTGTTTCAGGCGCGCCGCGATTTTTTCCGGGATGAAGTACATAAGGTGAAAGGCCGCATTTCAGACCATGAGGACGGAATGCAGGTGCAGGTGCGTTATGCAGTCTCTCCGGGCGGCTTTGTCTGGGAGAAGCACAGCGATCACCGCCTGACAGAGCAGGCAAGCTCCATACCGGGCGGCTGGGCCCTTTCTTTTTATGATGAAAATGGAGGCGTGCGCAGCCGCATGGAATACGACAAGGAGCATCACCTGCAGCATGTGGAGTATTATGCACCCGGCGGTGAAGTGCAGGAGTCTCTTTCTATTATAGCAGAGCATCCCGACGAGCTGATGTGGACGTACAGACAGGAAAACGGGGAGCAGGCCAAAATCGTTCTGCGTGCCTGTCCGATTCAAATGGGCACGGCAGAGCAGGCGATGATAGATTCCGAAGTGGGCGAACCGCAGATTCTCGTGGCGCGGCTGGACGGCGATTTCTGCTATTGCACGGAAGAGGAATACCGCCAGCGCACAGAGCTGCAGGAGCGGTTGAGCAGCGGCGTGATTCCATCCATTCCCGTGTTTGTACCGGACAAGCCTTTACCCGAACCGATGACCGTACAGGAAGAAGAACACGCGGAGGAGGAAGAACCTCCTCCGGTTTTGCCGCAGCCGCAGGAGATCAAGGTTTCTGATTTAATGGAGCAGATTCAGAAAATGGAAGAGAATTTGTGTGCGATCCGGGGGCATCTATGTGCCGAATCGGAAAAAATGCAGAATTTTCCAAAAAAAGAATCCACCCAGCCGGATGTTCCTGAACCGGTTTGCGAACCGTTTTCTGAACAGCCCGAAGAGTGCGCTCCTGTCCGCTATACGGTGGCAAAACGCGGGGCAGACGGCGCCATCCGCGCGCCGGGCTTTTCTTCCGGCACTCATCCCGTGCTACCGGAGGCCGCTGAGGAAATTCCGCGTGCAGTACAGTCGATCGTCATCAGCCAGACGGAGCGCTACCGCTATTTCGGCGAACTGCTGGATGGCCTGCGCCACGGCCGTGGCCGCACGGAAATGCCGGACGGCAAAACCGCGTACGAGGGCACCTATTCCCGCGGCCGGCGTGACGGCCTGGGCGCTTACTATTATAAAACAGGCCGACTGTGCTATGCGGGCGCATGGCAAAATGATCGCCGCGAGGGCGCCGGAGTCGGCTTTCGGCCGGACGGCAGCAGCCTTTATGCGGGCACATGGCGGAACGACCGCCCCAGCGGTTCCGGCGCAGTGATCGGCCCGGACGGCTCTGTCTGCTACGCGGGCGCGATCGAAAATGGCCGGCGCCACGGCGTGGGGGCCAGCTTCCGCACCAAAGACGGCACCCTGTTGGTCACCCGGTGGCAAAACGGCATCCCCAGCGGCGACATCACTTTGTTTGACGCCGAGGGGCGCATCTGCTATATCGGTCAGTGGAAAAACGGAGTGCGCCACGGAATTGGTACCTCTTATCTGCCCAACGGGCAAATGCAAATAGAGTTTACGGGCAGGTGGCAAAACGGCGAACCGATTTCGGGGGTCTATTATGAGGACGGCCTGCCCGCGCGTGTGCTTTCACCAGAAAAATCCCAAGAAAGCGATGGAAAGAAAAAAGACAGAAAAATGTAATAATTCATAAATTGTTAACATTTCGTCTATGAATTGGACATAACTGATTTTGCCAAGGAAAATCCTGAGAAATCCAGGCGTACCAAGGCTTCGCGGGTTGTTAAAATTTCAAAAAAAGGCAAAAATGTCCTTGACAATCTGTCCCTCATCCCTTATAATTCAACTAAACATATAAGCGGTATGGCTATGTGTTTCTTACGAAACCTTGTTATTTCCGCTTGTCCCGGGGGGCGAAACCCGGGGCTGCCATGTATGTTTACGTTTCATAAGCACAACGCAAATACGCACAAACAAAACAAATTTTTAAGGAGGACTAAAAAGGATGAACAAAACCAAAAGCAAAGTTTTGTCACTGATCCTGGCTTCCGCCATGATCGTGTCGAGCTTTTCTTCCCTGAACTTTGCATCCGCTGCTACCGCCAGAACCGAAACCGGCGAACTTAAGTTGGCCGATATCACTTATCGCAACGACGATAACGAGATTTATCTGGTAAGCACGGATTCCGAGTCTGACCCGTTTAATATTGAGGATTTGATCGGCGATGTCAGCGTTGAAACCTATGACCATGAGACCACTTCGGATTTGGATTTCGTAAAGGCTTCTCATTCGTCCGGCGACAAGCTGGTTTCTGTTAACAAAGACGGAGAGCTTACTGTTAGAAAGAATGCTACCGGTAAAGAAGTAATCACTGTTTCTTACGAGGCCACTTATGACCGCGATGACAAAGAGGTTACTGTAAAGGCCAGCAAAGACATTACTTTCTATGCCGATAAGGCATATGATACCTTTGTGGCTGAGAAATTTACAGACGGTGCTGCAGAGAGACCCGACACCGATTTCGAAGCGGCAGTGAATGAGCAGACAATGACGGTAAGCGTAGCTTACGCAGCACCACTGAATGCTACTGGCGTTGAGAAAATTGTCGCTCAGTACAAGCATGTTAACATGAGCTCGGTTACCAGCACAGGAACCACGAAAGCTTATGTGGTTGCTGGTACAACTTCTACACCGATTAACGCTGAGCTGAAGAACAAGAAGTCCTTTGTGAAAAGTGCTAGCGATGCAAAGGATGGTCAGTCTGCTCCCACAATCAACTCTGATGGCGATCTTGTGCTGAGCACTGATTTTGAACATCAGGTGAATGGCACCACTAAGATTGACAAGAAGGCTAAACTGGCTTCTGTCGGCAGCAACACTCTGCAGATT
>JAEXDU010000101.1 GCA_023401495.1 Bacillota bacterium | reverse complement strand
CAATCCATTCGGCGATCTGCGTATCGTTAAAGCCGTATTCCCAGGCATACATGGTTTGTTCGTCCCCGAGAATCGGCCGCAGGGCCGCGAGGTCCTCTGTTCCCAGGCGGCGAAAGCCGAGCCGGGGTGTTTCAAGCACCCACAAAGGGCGGCTGAAATACACCATATCCGTCAGCAAAACACCGCACTCATAAATCGGGTGATCATAATGCTCCGTAAAAAAGTCTTTGACCCGGTGCGATTCCGAAAAACCGCAGCGCCGGTAAAATGGTACCGTAGCAGGGCTGTCGCCGGTGCCGACCATCATCACATGGCAGTGGGCGCCCCACTGAGCGCACAGCTCGCCGACGAGCCGCCTGCCAAGGCCCTTCCCCTGACTGTGCGGTGCGACCGCAATATTTTTCAGCTCGCAGACTCCGTCGCCCTCATCGGTGACGACCGCAGCCGCCAGCGGTTCCCCGCCCTCATACAAAACGGTCATTTCTCCGCGCTCCAGATACCGGTCGATCATCGACTCCTGTTCGTCCCCAAGAAGCAACAGGGAGAGATATTGCTTTTTATTTTCCGTTATTTTGCGGTACTCCATTCGCATCACCCCGCCTTTGCTGTTTGGGCTTTGTCAGTTCATAGCTCTGGCGCACCATTTCCCGCAGCTCGTCCCACGGTACCTCGCTGTCCAGCAGCACGGTGTTCCAATGCAGCTTATTCATATGGTAGGCAGGCACAACACCGGTAAAAGCCGAGCGCAGAAAATCCGCGCACATCGGCTCGCATTTCAGGTTGACGCACGGATGCCCGCCGCGCTCATAGACAAACGCGAAGGACTTTCGGTTTCCTCTGTGGCGCATCACCGCCCATTCCTCGTCGAATGGGTAGTCCTCATAAGCATCGGAATAGGTCAGGCAGTACGCGATCATTTCCTGCTTTGTCAAGGCTCATCCCTCCCCGCGCGTACGGAATATTGCTCCGTATAGGTCAGCACCCCGCTCAGCCGCTCCGAGCGCATCAGGCTGACTGCGTCAACGCTTGTATCAAACGGTGCGCCTAAAATCGCGCTGCGATCAACTTCTTGCTGCAGGCGAACCCGCCGCGCGAGCGTAATATGCGGTGAAAAACGGCGCTCCTCCAGACGAAAGCCCTCTGCAATCAGATTGCCGCACAGCTCTTGCTGCAGCCGGAACAGCACCGGGTTTTCGGCAAGGCCGATCCACCAGATGTCGCCGCCGTCGCGGCGAAAGAAGCCGGTCTGATCAAAGGTCAAATGCAGAGACACGGCCCCGGTACGATCCATCGCCCTGCGAACAGCCGCGGCTTTCTGCGACGGAACCTCGCCGAGAAAAGCCAGTGTCAGATGCAGGTTTTCGGGCCGGGAAAAATCCCCCTGCGCGGTTTCGCGCAGGCGCTGCTGCACCGCCAGAATATGATACTTTGTCGCATCGTCGAAATTGACGGCAAGAAATAGCCGCATGGTCATTCCTCCCCCAGCAGACGCGCCAATTTCCCGCAAAACGCCTGATCCTGCTCCGGCAAGCGCTTGCGCGGCCCTTTCAGCCGGCCGCCCGCGTTGCGGATCTTCTTTGCGGTATGGCGGGCGAGCAAAAGGGCGTCGATATTCTGCGCCGTATATTCCATGCCGTCCTGATTCAGAATCCGCGCGCCTCGCGCCATGCACATCGCCGCAAGGCCGTAATCCTGCGTGACGACAATGTCGCCGGGCCGCAGCAGATTGACCAGGGCAAAGTCGACACTGTCTGCCCCTTTCGAGACCACCAGCGTGCGAGCGCCCGCCTTTTCAAAATGGTGCGACGTATCGCACAAAATCAGGCACTCCACCCCGAAGCGCCCACAAAGGCGCACCGCCTCATCCACCACCGGGCAGCCGTCCGCGTCAATCAGAACCCTGGTCACTTTGTATTTTCCCCCAGTATTTCTCTTTGCAGCTTTTTGGTCAGCTTTTCAAACACCAGCCGGTAAGAGTCGTCGCACAACTGCCGCAGCAGCTCCGGCGGCAGTCCGCCGCCCAGATCGACCGAATTCCAGCAGCGCTTGTCGGAATAAAAGCCGGGCAGAATTTCCGCATGCTCCCGGCGCAGCAGCTCCGCGAGCATCGGATCGCACTTCAGGTTCAGCAAATCCTTCCCTGCGTACATGAGGTTATGCTCTGCCCCCGGGCACATTCTGGCGGCAAACAGCCGGCCGCCTACCTGGTAGCGCAGCCATCCCCATTCCTCTTTGAAATCTTTTGTCACGCCGGCCTTTGCGAGCAAATATTCGTCCAGCCACGGATGCTGTTCACCGTTCATCGATTCTCCCTCTTTTCTCCGGCTGCCGACAGACATTGCCGGCTCCTCCCCATCGGATTGGGCCATATTTTAATAATCCAGCATGATTTTATAAATATTAACCGGCCTGCCCTTCGGAACAATCCTTTTTTGTCCAATGATCTCGGCTTTCCCGTATTTCATCAGATTGGCCAGAAAGCGGTTGGCCGTTCTGGTGGAAATCCCAAGACGATTGATCAGATCGAGAGAAGATATTTCATCGGAGCCTTCCTCCTTGAGGACATGGATGATTTTCGACACCGTTTCGGGAGAAAGCTTTACCTCTGACGCCACACGGTAAATATAATCGCTCTCCACATCCGAAATCACAAGGTCCGCTTCGCTGCCGGGGGTCATGCAGATCATCTTGTTGTCTTCATCGATCAAAAAGCTTCGGTGGTTCTCATCGCCGAAGTTCTCCCCGTGGCGCACCGCATCCATGGCGTTCATGCGGGCCTGATAGAAATTGCGCCCGATTCCGTAGCCGATCGATCCCGAAAAGTTCAGATTTTTTTGCAGGTACGTATAAAAAGGGCACTCCAAAAAATTGTTTGTCAGCTTTGCAAGGGTGTCGCAGTCCGTGTAAATCTCGAAGCCGTCGCGGCTGTCTTTTACGGTCAGGCTGCCGCTGTAGGGGCTGACGAGCGTCAGGATTTCTTTTTTATAAGCGAGGAACTTCATCTCTGTATTGCTGTATTTTCGGGTCAGCAGCTCAGAGCAGGTGATCAAAACGTTAGCGGGGTAGCTCCTCCTGGCGCGCATCGCGTCGATCTTCGACACTACCTCTCTCACCGTGTTCGTCAGCGCGTTCTGGCTCGGGTAAATATAGTAGCAGGAATAGCCCATCTCGCGCATCCGCTCCGCCGTGGTGTACAGATAGGTCAGCGCAAAATCGATTTCACCGTTCCGGAATTTTTTCTCCACATAATGTGAGAACCGCTTCTCCTCCTCCTCGATGACGAGGTGGCCGTAGTGGCGGAAGGTATTGTCGTACTCCCGCGCGATGGTCGCGAGCGCATTTTTCTCAATCGCCTCCGGCAGGGTCATCTTGTCCGCCATAAAATCCACCGCAACGCGCGAAAAATCCTGCTGCCTGCGCCGGATGCTCTCCCGAAGCAGGATGCGGTAAGTGTTTTCGATGTCGATGTCAAGATAACTCAGGCAAGGGGTATCGCCCTGACGAAGCTCCTCCATCACGTGGTTGGGAATGACGCCGCTGGTGATGATCCCCTGAAAATCCGAATGAATTTTTTCATAGATTTCGCAAAGCTGCTCGATGGTCTCATAAACAAAATATGTGATTTCAACGTTTTCAGGAAACTGCAGTTTGTGTTCCTGAAGATATGTGACAAGATGTTGTTTCAGTGGCATTGCTATCCGATAAATCACCCAGGCGCCTCTCCTTTGCATAATGGAATGGGAATCACTTTTCAAAGTGACTTTACGTAAAAATGGCGGTTTCTCCCGTGCCAAAGGCGTAGGAAGAAACCAACAATTCAGAAATGCAATATTACCGTAGCTTTAGAATACGATGATTTCGAAGACTTGTCAATAAAAGGAATTCCGCGGCCTTCCGCCTGATCCCCAGCCTGTGCGAAGGGTGTAGAAAACGCTGAAAAAACGTCCGGCCCAGCTGCAAAATCCTATCATTGATCAAATCATTCTTCAGAAGCATACAATAGCACAGGAGGTGCTTCTGTGCTTGATTTAAATACGATTCAAAATACCGCGAGAAGAATTCCGGATGCGCAGGCCGTCATCAAAGGAAGCTCTGCATACCCGCAGCTGCGCGGAACCATGCGCCTGCATCAAATGGAGGGCGGCGTTCTCGTCACAGCCCTGGTACATGGGCTGCCGCAGGGGGAAGGCTCCTGCCCGGTGAATATATTTGGTTTTCACATTCACGAGGGAAAAGCCTGTACCGGAACCGACCAAGACCCTTTCGCAAACGCCGACGGACATTTTAACCCGGGGAGCTGCCCGCACCCGGCCCACGCAGGAGACATGCCGCCCCTGTTCGGCAACCGGGGCAGCGCATATTTATCCTTCTTTACGGACCGCTTCACTGTTTCACAGGTGATTGGGCATACGGTGATTGTCCATTTGCATCGGGACGATTTTACCACCCAGCCGTCCGGCGACTCCGGGCCAATGATTGCCTGCGGGATCATTGAACGAACTGGCTGGCAGCAGTGGCAGCAACCCCGATGGGGCTGTGTGATGCCAAACTGCTAAATGGAAAAACACCGGCAGGAACTTCGCCTGCCGGTGTTTTTTATTCTACAGGCTGCTCAGGCCCTTCGGCCTCACCGGCAGTCTCACCGTTCGCGGCACCATACGGTTCCGTCATGGGCACAAACTGCTCCACCGGAAGCGGCGGCGCCATGACAGGCGTCTGCTCCTTGGGCATATCGTCCGGCTCATTCCAGCTTTGCAGGGCGAAAAACATACCGGCCAGCGCCACAAAGGAGGCCGTTACCCCGCAGGCAATCGACCAGCTGCGGATATCCAGCGGGCCGAGAATCATCGCCCCCAACGCCAGAATCAGACCAAAGACAAAAAAGAATTTTGCGATTTTTTCATCGGTATCCAGCACAAGAATCACTCCTTCTGCGAGGCCAGGCAGGTATACAGCCCGGCAAACTCCTGCATTGTTAGCTGCTCGGCGCGCACGCGGCGGTCAAGCCCTGCATCATCGAGCGCTTTGCCAACCGTTTCTTTCGGCAGAGATAAGCCCGCTGAAACGGAATTGAGCATCGTCTTTCTTCTTTGCCCGAACGCTGCGCGCACCAGAGAGAAAAAGCCCGCTTCATTTTCTACCCGGACGGCGGGTTCTTTGCGCAGCGTCAGGCGGATGACGGAGGAATCGACATTCGGCGCTGGCAAAAAGCTGCCGCGCGATACTTCAAATAAAATCTCCGGCTCGGCGTAGTAATGCACCGCCACCGTAACCGCCCCGCATTCCCGCGTGCCGGGCTGCGCGCAGATGCGCCGCGCCGCCTCCTTTTGCACCATCACGGTCAGGGAGGTGATATCGAGCCGCTCCTCGAGCAGCCGCATGATGACAGGCGAGGTGATGTAATACGGCAGATTGGCACATACCGACACCGGCATCCCGGCAAATTCGCGCTGGAGAAGCTCTTTCAGATCGAGCTTTAAGATATCGCCGTTGATTACCGTAACGTTATCGTAATCCGCCAGCGTCTCTTCCAGCACCGGCAGCAGGCGGCGGTCAAGCTCGACCGAGACCACCTTCTGTGCCCGCTCGGCCAGCTCGCGCGTGAGCACCCCGATACCGGGGCCGACCTCCAGCACACCGGTTTCCGGCGCGGCGCCAGACTGCTCCGCCATGCGCGGACAGACCGTGGGATTAATGAGAAAATTCTGCCCCAGCGCTTTGCTGAAATGAAAGCCGTGACGGCCTAAAATCTCTTTGATCGTTGTGATGTTGGATAAATTGTTCATGAAACCTCCGCTTGGTATAATGCGGCCGTGGCCGGTAATCGGACAATCGGGTAACTGGCTACTCCTGCAGCTTGTCCGGATTGAGAATAAATCGGTTGCGGTGAAAGCGGATGAGCTGCTCCTGCTGCATACGCCCCAATTCCTTGGAAAGCGCGCTGCGGTTTACACACAGAAAATCCGCCAGCTCTTCGCGTGAAAAGGGGATCACCGGCTCCATGGTTCCCTGCCGGCGAGCCTGCTCGCCGAGGTAGGCCAGCACCTTATCCCGCGTGCTCTTCTGTGAGAGGATTTCCATTTTGCGGTTCAAATACACATTCTTTTCCGCAAGCAGATGCATCATGTTGCGCAGAAGCGTGGCATGGTGCCCGCACATGGCCGGGCACGGCGACAGCAATTTCTCCGCGGAAAGACGCATCACACGGCAGTCTGTGGAAGCGATGACGGAGACCGGACTCTGGCGAATCTGCGCGCAGGCCAGCGATTCCCCGAAAATCTCCCCCGCGGAAAACTCCGCGACGATCGACCGGCCGCCGAACAGGTCTTCCCTTACCACCTGCACCCGGCCCGACAGCACAACGCCGATCCACTCGACCGGTTCGCCCGCCAGCAGCACGATCTGATTTTTGGAATACTCCCTGACACCGCTATTCAGGCAATTGATGATCGCTTCGCGATCCTGCTCCTCCACACCATGGAACAAGGCCGTGGACTGTAACATAGCATATTCCGGTTTCACGGTCTTCTCCCCTTTCTCCAATTACCCCACACAAAGTGCAGGGATGAATTGTTTCTGTACAGAGCTTGCCCCTTGTGCTGAGGTGGCCTATTTTACCCATCGAAAATGTCTTATATCATACGTCGTTTTAGTGCGAGTTTTCCCGCGATGTGCGTGAGGACGCAGCCCGTCTGCTGGCGCAGGCCTGCCCCTCATGCCGGGGCGGGCACTTACTTTCGTGAAAGGACGAAAGTAAGCAAAGGCCTTCCAAAGGACACCTTTGGAATCCGTTTTGGGAACGGCTCCTGATTATGCAAACGAAAGCTATCCGTAAGGCGCTCCAATGAAAATGCCCACTCTCCTGGCAACTGCAAGTCAAAAGCTTAGCGCTTTCGTCCGTCGGCGGGCATTTTCAGAGCGCTCTCGTTAGCTCGCAGAGGACGGTCTGACAATAGTTTTGAACTATCGGTTAGCAAATGATATTTTACAGCACGGCGACTTCCCGCATCTTTTTACGGGCATCGAAGCCCGCCTTATGCACTTGCTTCACGCGCAGGCCGTGCCTGTGCGTGAGTAAGAACCAGAGCGGGAGCCTCTCCCGGTTTCCAAAGGCAGAGCCTTTGGTCGTTGAGAGGGAGTTCCAAGGGGGAGAGAATCGAAACTCTCCCCTTTGGCGAGCCTTTGCTTACTTTCGTCTCGTTACGAAAGTAAGTGCCCGCCCCGGCATGAGGGGCAAGCCCTGCGCCAGCAGAAACCACACGCGGGGGCACCCGCTAAAATCCACTTTTTATATCAAGATTAAAAAAACCTTACTCAGCACAAAGAGCAAAGCGCTTCGCCTATGAATTTAAACCATTTTACCACATCGCACCAGAAAACAAAAGGCGAAGTTTTCTCCGGCAGTACCCCCAAAAGAAAAAGCTTCTGCGCTTTGCAGAAGCTTTTTACTCTTTATACGAGTCCTGCCAACAGCAACTGCTGAGCGAGCAGCGCCGCGGCGGCAGCGCCGAGCGCCACCACCAGAAGCCCCTTGCCGCGAAACGCGAGCACCATCGCCACCAGAAGCCCGGCTGCCGAAGCCGCCGTGCCGCCCGCGGAATACAGAATCTGCGGGAAGGTCATGGCCGAAAGCACCGCGTACGGCACATATGCAAGAAAGGAGCGCACAAACCGATTTTCCAGCCGCCGCTGAAACACCGCCATCGGCAGCATGCGGATCACATACGTGACCCCGGCCATCAGAAGAACGCAGGACACCACATAAGCAGTATTCATCCGGCTTCCTCCGTTTCCGCACAGTTTACCGGGTAGCGACGCGCCGCGAACGTGCAGGCGATCAGCGTGCACAGAATTGTCGCCCAGCCGGAAGAAATGCCATGAAACAGCGGTACATAGCGGAACACACAGCTCAACGTGGCAGAAAGCACCACCACCGTAGCCACCGGCCGCGACTGACGCGCCGGTGGGATAATAATGGCGATGAACATGCCGTAAATCATAATCCCCAGCGCGGTGCGAAGGCTCTCAGGCAAAAAGCCCGTGGCCGCCGCACCCAGAAAGGTGCCAAACGACCAGCCGGCCAGCGGCGTTGTGATCAGCCCGGCCAGGTAGCGCGCGCCGACCATCCCCGGCTGCTGGATCGCAACGGCGAAGATTTCGTCGGTAATGCCGAACGAAAGCACAAGCCGCTGCAGCGTCGTCATTCCCCTGTCCACCTTCTGGGACAGGGAAAGCGACATCAGAAAATACCGCAGATTGATCACGAGTGTGGTAATGGCGATTTCCAGATATTTCGCGCCGTGCAGGATCAGGTCGAACCCCGCAAACTGCCCGGCAGAGGTGACATTGGTGACGGAAATAAACAGCGCCACCCAAATCGGCATCCCGCTTTGGGCCACCGTCATCCCGAACGCGAACGACACCGAAAGATACCCCAAACAGATCGGCAGACCGTCCTTCAGCCCCCGCTGAAAGCTGAGATCCGGCAAATCCGGATTCTCCTCCCCAAGGCCCGCCGGATTTTCACAGCAGTCCGCAGACAAGCGTTCCCATCTCCTCGCAGCCGACGGTTTTCAGGCCCTCTTCTTTCAAGTCGGGCGTGCGCGCCTTCCGAAGGGCGGCGTCCACCGCCGCTTCAATGGCAGAGGCGGCCTGCGGCTGATTCAGGGAGTACCTCAGCATCATCGCCACCGAAAGGATCGTCGCCAGAGGGTTCGCGATCCCCTGCCCGGCAATGTCCGGCGCGGAACCGTGAATCGGCTCGTACATGCCCGGATTTTCCGCTCCCAGGCTGGCGGAGGCCAGCATCCCGATGGAGCCGCTGATCATGGAAGCTTCATCCGACAGAATGTCGCCGAACAGGTTGGAGGTGACGATCACGTCGAACTGGCCGGGATTGCGCACCAGCTGCATCGCGCAGTTATCCACATACATATGGCTGAGCGCGACATCGGGGTATTCCGTCTCCCCGATGCGGGTCACCGTTTTGCGCCACAGGCGGGAGGAATCGAGCACGTTGGCCTTGTCGACACTGCACAGGCGGCCGTTTCTCTTGCGGGCCATGTCGAAACCGACGCGGGCAATGCGCTCGATTTCGGGGACGCTGTACATTTCCGTGTCGTAGGCGGCCTCGGCCCCGTCCACCTGTCTGGTGCCGCGCTCGCCGAAATAGATGCCGCCGGTCAGCTCGCGCACGACCATCAGATCGAGCGAGGAGCCGATGATGTCGGGGCGGATGGGCGAAGCGCCGCGCAGCGGCTCAAAAATAACGGCGGGGCGCAGGTTCGCGAACAGCCCGAGCGCCTTGCGGATGCCCAAAAGCCCTGTTTCAGGCCGCTGATTGCCGGGCAGCACATCCCACTTGGGGCCGCCCACCGCGCCCAGCAGAACCGCGTCCGATGCCTTGCAGGTATCTATGGTCTCCTGCGGTAGGGCGGTGCCCGCCGCGTCGATCGCGCAGCCGCCCAGCAGCGCGGGGGTATATTCCACGGTAAAGCCGAATTTTTCCGCGGCGCGATCCAGCACCCGCTGTGCCTGCTCTACGATTTCCGGCCCGATCCCGTCCCCTTTGAGTACGGCAATCCGATAATTCTGCATCTGTGTTCCTCCTTAAAGCTTCATTGTTTTTATGACCTTGAGAAAGAAAAGCGATTGTTTCCCCCTTTCGGCAGGGAAACAATGAAACATCGCTCTCAGAAATTGTTGCTTGCGGTGGAAAGCTGCGCGCGGTTGATGGCGCACACGATTCCCTTGATGGACGCAAGGCTGATGTTATTGTCAAGCCCCACGCCGAACACGGTCTTGTAATCCGGGGTGGTCAGCTGAATATACGACAGAGCCTTCGAATCCGCGCCCTTCGATACCGCGTGCTCGTGGTACGACACAAAGCGGTAATCCTTGATTCCTACGCCGCCCAGCGCCTTGAAGAACGCATCGATCGGGCCGTTTCCGACTCCGCTGATCTGGTGATCCTCATGGTGGAAGCGCAGAACGCCTTCAAAGTGAACGATGGTTTCGCCGTCGTTCTCGTTCTCCTCATACAGCTTGTAGCTTTTGAGGTTGTAGGGGTAGCGGATCTGGAGATATTCCTTCTGGAACAGGTCGAAAATCTCCTGCGGCTGCAGCTCGCGGCCCAGATTGTCGCAGGCGGTCTGCACCACCATGCCGAACTCGGGGTACATATCCTTCGGCAGGTTGTAGCCGAACATCTGCTGCATGATGAACGCCGCGCCGCCCTTGCCGGACTGGCTGTTGATGCGGATGATCGGCTCGTACTCGCGGCCGACGTCCGCCGGGTCGATGGGCAGATACGGAACCTGCCATACCGGCGATCTGCTCTTCTGCATGTAATCCACGCCCTTTTTGATCGCATCCTGATGCGACCCGGAGAACGCGGTGAACACCAGCTCGCCCGCATAGGGATGGCGCTCGTGAACCTTCATCTTCGTACAGGACTCGTATACCTCGCGGATTTTATTCATGTTGCTGAAGTCTAGCTCGGGATCAACGCCCTGCGTGTACATGTTCATCGCGACGACCATCACGTCGGTATTGCCGGTGCGCTCACCGTTGCCGAAAATGGTTCCCTCTACGCGCTCGGCGCCCGCCATGATGCCCAGCTCTGTCGCGGCCACGGCGCTGCCGCGGTCGTTATGGGGATGGATGCTGATGATCGCGCGGTCGCGGCCCTTGAGGTGCCGGCAGAAATATTCGATCTGGTCGGCGTAGCCGTTGGGGGCGCTGCTTTCCACCGTGCCGGGCAGGTTCAGAATCACCTTTTTCTCCGGCGTGGCGCCCAGCACATCGAGCACGCGCTCACAGATGTGCACGGCATTATCCATCTCGGTACCGGAAAAGCTCTCGGGCGAATACTCGTAGCGGATATTCGCACCGCTTCTTTTGATCTCTTCCTCGGTCAGCTCGCGGATCAGCTTCGCGCCGTTGACGGCGATGTCGATGATGCCGTTCATGTCGGTATTGAACACGACCTTGCGCTGCAGCGTAGAGGTGGAATTGTACAGGTGGACGATGACGTTCTTCGCACCGGCAATCGCCTCGAAGGTTTTACGGATCAAGTGCGGGCGGGCCTGCACCAGCACCTGAATGGTCACGTCGTCGGGGATCAGGTTCCGATCGATTAGGGCGCGAAGCGTTTCATATTCCGTTTCGGAAGCGGACGGGAAGCCCACCTCAATCTCTTTAAAGCCGATGTCCACCAGAGTCTGGAAGAACAAAAGCTTTTCATCCAGATTCATCGGATTCACAAGTGCCTGATTGCCGTCGCGCAGATCGACGCTGCACCATACGGGCGCTTTGTCGATGACCCGCTCGGGCCATTTGCGATCGGGCAGATGAATCGGCTGAAAGGGAATGTACTTTTGATAGCCTGTTACCATAATCGATCTCTCCTTTATAACATGAATCGTGCCACTTTGAAAAAGCTTCCGATTTCTTCCCCTGCTTTCGGCGGGGAAAGAAGCCGTCATTTTCACATGAAATCACTTTTCCAGTGAACCAATGGAAAAACAAAAAAAGCCCCTGACTCAGCGATAAACTGAGTCAGGGGCGAATTTGTATCAGACAAACCCGCGGTACCACCCTGATTTGGAAATCCGCTCGCGCGGAAAACCCTTCAAAAGCCTCTAACAAGGCTCCGGCTGATAACGCTGCCTGCTGCGTCCGGTCTTACTGCAGTTCTTCAGACCGACGACTCCGGGATGAGCTATTCACAAAAGGCTACGCACCGGCTCGCACCAACCGCCGGCTCTCTGACTGCTTTGCCAAATGTCTTTTTCCCTTCGATGTCTTTGGGGGACCAAATGGTCTATGAAATTTCTTTTATTATATGAGGCGGTTTTCATTTTGTCAACCCCTATTTTTCGGGGGAGTTCTCTTTTCCATAGGCGCGGTTTGCCGCTTCGCGCGCCAGATCGACCACCGTGTGCTCGCGCAAAGCGCCCTGTTCGCCGTGCGGAATGGTCGCGATCACCTCCGCTACCATCGAGCGCATCCACAGCCCCGGCGTAACGCGCAGCGTATACCCGCAGCCCGGTTCCGTCATCCATTCATAGGCCGAAGCGCGCGGCAAACCGTAGGAAGCAAGCAGGGCCATCATGACTCCGCCGTGCGTCACCACCGCCGCGCTGGTCGTGCCGGAGCGCAGCAGCTCTTCCACCAGTTGTTCAAACGCGGAGCACACCCGGTACAAAAACGCGCGGCTGTCTTCCCCGTTCGGCGGCGCGGCCTGCTGTCCGCTCTCCATCCAGCGCAGGAACGCGGGGTCGCTCTCCAGCTCTTTGGCGGTTTTGCCCTCCCAGTCGCCGAAATCACACTCGCGCAGACCGTCGAGCAGCACCGGTTTCGCGTCGGGATACAGAATCTGCATCGTCTGCACGCAGCGGGTCAGGGGGCTGCTGTAATACGCCTGTGCCGACGGGTATTCCTGCTTCTGTTGGATTTGCAGTAATTGCTCGATTCCCTGCTCGCAAAGGGGGGAATCGGTGCTGCCGATATACTGACCGAGCACGTTTCCCTCGGCCACTCCGTGGCGGATCAAATGGATGAGATAAGATTTCATAAGATATTGCTCCTTTTTTACTTCTTCCTACGACATCTAGCGGTTTACAATCCGTTGTATTTGTTATATACTTTACAATACGTTAAAGTGCTACAAATTTCGACGGGGGTTTTCCGGCATGAACAGTAATTTTTCCAGAATTATGACATTACTGCGGAAAGAACAGGGATATAGTCAAAAAAAGGTGGCGGAAGAGCTGGGCGTGTCTCAGGCTCTGCTGTCGCACTACGAAAAGGGAATCCGTGAATGCGGGCTGGATTTTGTCGTGCGCGCCGCGGATTTTTACAATGTTTCCTGTGATTATCTGCTGGGGCGTACCCCCGACCGCAGCGGAGCGACCCTGACTGTGGAAGACATTCCCGAGCCGGACACCGCTGGAAAAGAAAATGTGATGAAGGGCAGCCTGCTGCCTGTGCTGAATAAAAAGCTGCTCGCAAACTCGCTGAACATCATTTTCAGCCTGCTGCAAAAATGCGGCAACAAGGCGCTCACCACCGAGATTTCCGCCTGCCTGACGCTCGCGGTTTACAAAGCGTTCCGGATTTTGTATTCGGCGAACCCGAAGAATCCGCAGGGCATGTTCGCCGCGCCGCCCGGCCTTGACAAGGGCCTTTCCGACGCCGCGCTCTCGATCGCCCAGGCCAACGCCGAATATGTGGCCAGCGGCGAGGACCTGGAGCAGGAAAAGGGACTGAAAAAGGATCAGGCGCCCGCGCTTTCCCCAGAGCTGATTCAGGAGCAGTACCCGCTGTTCGCCGGCTCGCTGTTCCACCTGGTGCAAAGCGCGGAGTCGCGCATGGGCCTGCGAAAACCGGAAAAATAGTTCTGTTTACCGGTTTCGCCCGTCGGGAACTTAGCTTGTGCGAAGATTCTGGCTGCTCCAAAGCTCGAGCAGTGCGCAAAGCAGATTCCCGCCGACGATCAGATCAAAGCGGGGGCCGTTTTCATTGCGGTCAATCCGCAGCGCCTGCAGGGCGGCTACTCTGCGCCGGGACTCCGGCTGAAGCCTGAGCCGGTATTCCTCTGTTCCAATGTTCAGGCTGACCGTGTAGCTTGCGGACTGCGGCTCCGGATAGGCGTTTTCGGCAAGCGCTTTGCAAAGCTGCTCATACTGATCGGGTTTAAACTGTCGAATAATCATTGCGTCGCTTCCTTTCTGAATCATGGCAGAAGCCTTGAAAGAAAGAACGGCGTATGCTATACTATTTACGCTGTCATTTGCTTTCGGGCATCTGCCGGTTGTGGGGGAAGTGGCGTTACTTGCTAGGGTGAGCGCCGCTTCTCTTATTTTTTGAGGTCGTCCTTTAGCTTTTTAATCCCGCGCCGGGTTGCCTCCATTGCATTGACATCTTCCTGCTCCATATAAGCATCCAATATGTCTTTGCATTCGGCATCCAGACGAACGTTTACCCGAAAGGGCTTGGGATTATCAGTGGGACGACCCATTTTTTTGTTCGTCATGGTTCACCCCCTTTTATGAACACCTAAACTATAAGGTATTGGTGGCCAAAAGTCAAGAGTTTTATTTGAATACAAAATTAATAATTGAAGGACTCCCTCTGCTCAAGCCCGGGAGTCCTTCGATATTATTTTTGATTTTTCAGATCGTCATACATTTTTTGGACACCGCGTCTAACCACCTCGGCTAAAGAAACCCTTTCGTGCGTATTGTTCTAGCGCAAGCTGGCTGCGGGTGCCCCCGCATGGGGTTTCTGCTGGCGCAGGCATGCCCCCGTGAGGCTACTCACAGAAAAAAACATCTGCTTTATCGAAAACGAAAAACTTCATTATAAAATTATAAACCGCCGCGGGAGCCTTCCCACGGCGGTTTTATTATACGTTTTGTATATTATCATATTCATTCGACAAATAGTACGAAAATTATATTCTTTTCCTGAAATTCCGGTGTTTTTCCGTGCCATAACCGAAAGCCATGCTTTGCAAATAATCCCCTGCAGCGCAGCCGGTTATGTCCGGTTCTCCGGCTCTTCTATCTTTTGGAACAGAACATTCTTTTCTTTCAAAGAAATTTTCTCGACCTGGTAGCCATACTCTTTCGCTTCCTTTTTATAATTCAAAAAGGAATGGTCGATCTCAAAGCCGAGAACCTGCTTGATTTCTTCAAACGACAGCCGAAGCGGACTGCGGCCATCCTCTTTCAGATGCTTCCACAGAGGATCATATTTACTCATCTGTACACGCTCTCTCCCTTTGCGGCACGCACAGAATGCCCAACATTCCGTCTGCCGGAATATTGAACATAAAACGGCCGATTTTAAAAATACAGACGGGCATTTTTCAGCTCATAATACCCATTGTATACTTCCAGGCCAGAATCCGCAGCACGCTTTCGTCCAGCCGCTCCTGCGAAATGGAACCGTCCTGCACGGCGGCGTACAAGGCATCGAAATCCCCCGAAATATCGGTGGAAAGCATCAGGTCGTTCCCTGCCAAAAACGCGGCGGGCGCGGCGGAGCTCTCCCCTGCCTTATCGCGCAGTCCCTGCATCGAGAGATCGTCCGTCATCACAATGCCGGTAAAGCCAAGTTCTTCGCGCAGAATGCGGTGTACCTCCGGCGACAAAGACGCGGGATTCTCCGTGTCCATCGCCGTTACAATATTGTGCGAAACCAGCACACACTGCACGCCGGCCTCAATGCCTGCCTGAAACGGCAGAAAATCGCTGTCGCGGAAGCTTTCCATGTTTCGGTTGTCCGTCGCGATGCCGGTATGCGTATCCGAATTGCCGCCGTACCCCGGGAAGTGCTTGAGCGTGCTGGAAAGGTTTTTGCTGTTCGCGGCCTCGACGACTGTTTTGACAAACTCCGCCGTACGCGTTCCATTTCTGCCAAATGCGCGCGGGAACATATAGGCGTTCCGGTCAAAGGTCACATCCGCCACGGGGGCGAGATTCACGTTCAGACCATAGGAAAGCAGAAAATCGGCCTTATCGAGCGCATCCTGACGGATGCCGTCCATGCCGCCGTTCGCGTAAACCACCTGCGGAGAAGCGAATTTTTTCGGTGAAAGAGCGGGGAACTGGCTGACCCGCGTAACGGTGCCGCCCTCTTCATCCACGGCCAGAGCCATTTTGACTTTGTTGGCCTCCTGGTAGCCCTGCAGCATCGCGCGCACCTGCTCCGGCGTTTTGTCTTTGAAGCTGTCCGCCCCAAAGAAAAAACCGCCCGGCTGGTATTCGGTTACTGTCTGCACATCCCCTTCCGTCGGGGCGCGGAACAGAAAGACCTGTCCCACCTTCTCTTTCAGAGACATTCCGGCCAGCGTCTGCGCGGCCTTGGGATAAGCGTCCTTAAAAATCCCCGTCCCCTCCACCGCCGGCACGGAGGAAGCCTGAGAAGCAACCTCTGACGACTGCGGCTGCTCCGCCTGAGAGGAGCTTGTCTGAGGGGCGCTTGGCACCGGATTTTTGACCGCAAACGGTGAAAATGGTCCAAGCAGGGCAAACGCCCCCGCCCCTGCCAGCAGGATGCCTGCCAGCACGAGCATGGGGACGATACTTCTTCTTTGTCTGGTATATTGTGGTCTGTAATGCTTTCTACTCACTGTTTCAGCAGCTCCCTGTAAAGTCGGATGTATTCATTGGCCGAACGGCCCCAGCTGTTGTCGCATGCCATAGCACGGCGTACCAGAATCTCCCAGCCCTCTTTGTTGGCATAGCCCTCCAGCGCGCGGTACAAGGCATACAGCATATCACCGCTGTTGTAGGTCTGGAATGTAAAGCCGTTGCCCTCGCCGTCGCCGCTGTCCTGAATGGAATCCTTCAGGCCGCCGGTCTCGCGCACAACCGGAATGGCGCCGTAGCGCAGGGCGATCATCTGCGAAAGGCCGCAGGGCTCGCTCTTCGAGGGCATCAGGAAAATGTCGCAGCCGGCGTATACACGGCGCGAAACCTCCGGCACAAAGCCGATATACGCGCATACACGGCCGGGGTAGCGGCTCTGCATCTCGCGGAAAAAGCTTTCGTACTCGTAATCGCCGGAACCGAGCAGCACAAACTGCGCGTTTGTTTCCGCCATGATCCGCTCAAACGAGTCGCGCACCAGATCAAGGCCTTTCTGTGCGACCAGCCGGGTCACCATGCCGATCAGCGGGGTATCCGCCTCCTGCTCAAGGCCAAGCTGCTCCTGAAGCACGCGCTTATTCTCCGCCTTGCCGGTCAGATCCTCCGCGCTGAACGACGCGGGCAGCGTGGCGTCGTTTTCCGGGTCGTAATGAACGTTGTCGATGCCGTTCAGAATCCCCGAGAGCTTCCAGGAGCGTGAATTCAGAATCCCCTCCAGCCCGTAGGCGAACCAGGAATTCAAAATCTCTTTCGCATAAGTAGGGCTGACCGTCGTTACCCAGTTGGCGCACTCGACCGCACCCTTGAGCATATTGACGCAGGTGTCGTATTCCAGAAGCTGCGAGGCAGAATCCGGAATACCGAGAACATCGCGCACCAGCTCCATGCCGTATTTGCCCTGATACTGGATATTATGGATCGTCAAGACCGTTTTGATTCCCTGATACCAGGGGTTATTGGCATAAAACAGCCGGAAATACACCGGAACCATAGCGGTCTGCCAGTCGTTGCTATGGATGATGTCGGGTTTAAAATCGATGGCGGGCAGCATTTCGAGCGCCGCGCGCGACAGGAACGCGAACCGCTCCGCGTCGTCGTAGTGGCCGTACAGGCCGGGACGCTTGAAGTAATACTGGTTGTCGATCAGGTAATAGATCACTCCGCCCGCTCTCGCCTCAAACACGCCGCAGTATTGTCTGCGCCATGCCACCGGCACCGAAAGACTGGTGACAAAGTGCATCTGGTCGCGCAGCTCCTGCGGGATATCGTCGTAAAGCGGCATCACAACCCGGCAGCCGATCAGGCGGCGGCGCAGAGCCTGCGGCAAAGAGCCGGCCACATCGCCCAGCCCGCCGGTAGCGGCAAAGGGCAAGGCTTCACTGGTGCAATATAATACTTTCATCACAACGCCTCCTGTCAGTTACACCAATCATCCACTCAACAGCAAAAAAAAGTTCGGTTTCTCCCCCACCGTAGGTGAGGGAGAAATGTCTGTTTTGCCTGTTTTATGAAAGATCGGTATTATACAATGCTTCCCTTGCTGATAAAAACCGGATAGGATTGGAATCCCATCAGAGAACGCTCTTCCTTGATTTCCACATCTTTATCGATGACCACGTAATTCAGGCGGCTGCCGCGCCCGATGATGCTGTCCTGCATAATGACACAGTTTTCAAGTCTTGCGCCCTTTGCCACCTTGACGCCGCGGAACAGCACGCAGTTATGAACCTCGCCGTCCACCTGGCAGCCGTCTGCGACGAGTGAATTGGTCACGTGGCAGCCAAGGCCGTAGCGCGCGGGCATATCGTCGCGCACCTTGGTGTAAATCGGGCGGTCCGGGCAGAAGAGCTGGGCACGCACCTGCGGCAGCATAAGGGCCATATTGGCCTCGAAATACGCGTTCATCGAGTTGATGACCTGCATAAAGCCCGTAAATTCATGCGCGTACACGCGGTAATGCGGAATGTTGCGCTGCAGCAGATCGCGCGGGAAATCGTACAGATTGCGGCTGATGCAGTCTTCCACCAGCTTCATCAGCAGCTGGCGGCCGATGAGGATGATATTCATGCTGAAATTGCATTCCCCCTCCATGTGGGGGTCGATCAGCATATCGCGCACGCGGAATTCGGGGTCCAGCTGCAGAACGCCGATGTTCGACACCTTCGGCGGAATCTTGCCGTACCGGTACACGATCGTAATATCCGCCTGCTTTTCCATATGGGCGGCAATCACTTTTTTCAGGTCGATGTTCGCGACGATGTCGCAGTCGCTGAGCAGCACATATTCCTCTTTCGAGCTGGAGAGGAAACGGAACGCAGCGGAAAGCGAATCGATGCGGCTGTTGGAAATCGAGCTTTGCGCGCCAAAGGGCGGCAGCATATACAGGCCCTCGCGTTTGCGGGACAAATCCCACGCTTTGCCGGAGCCAAGATGATCCATCAGCGACTGATAGTTGCTCTTGGTCAGCACACCGACCTTATTGATGCCGCAGTTGACCATGTTGGAAAGGGGAAAATCGATCAGGCGGTATCGCCCGCCGAACGGCACGGAGGCCATTGCGCGTTTTTCTGTCAGTTCGCGCACTCTTTCTTCGTGAACATTAGAGAACAATAACCCTACCACATTATTTCCACGCATTATTTCGCCACCTCCTCCGCGTCGATCATCGCCTTCGCCGGCACGACGGCGCCGGGTGCGATCACGCAATTTTCGCCTACCACGGCGACGCCCCATTTGGATTTATCGTCCATTTCTTCGGGCCGTGCGCCAACGACGGCGCCTTTCCCGATGACAGCATTTTCAGAAACAATCGCATACTGAACTACAGCGCCCTCTTCCACCCGGCTGCCCGGCATGATGATCGAATCGCGCACCACAGCGCCCGGCGCAATATAAGTGCCGGCAAACAGCACCGTAAAATCCACCTCGCCGTACACATTGCAGCCCTCGGCGATCAGCGAGTTCTGCACCATGGCTTCCGGCGCGAGATAGTGCGGCGGCATCACCGGATTGCGGGAATAAATCTTCCACGAGGGCTCGCCCAGATCAAGCTCGGTGTGCGGGTTGAGAAGATCCATGTTCGACTCCCACAGGCTCTCGATGGTTCCTACGTCCTTCCAGTAGCCGTTGAACTCATAGGCAAACATCCTCTCGCCCGCCTCCAGCATCGAAGGGAGCAAATCCTTGCCAAAATCGTTGGAGGATTTGGAATCGGCCTCGTCCTGCTCCAGGTATTTGCGAAGCTTGCTCCACGAGAATACGTAAATGCCCATCGAGGCCTTGTTGCTCTTCGGCTTTTTGGGCTTTTCGTCAAACTCATAGATCGAACCGTCCTCACGCGTATTCAGGATTCCGAAGCGCGGCGCCTCTTCCCACGGCACCTCGATCTGAGCGATGGTGCAGTCCGCCTCTTTCTCCTTATGGTATGCGATCATTTTGGAATAATCCATCTTATAAATATGATCGCCCGAAAGGATCACCACATAGTCCGGGTGATACCGTTCAATAAAGGGAATATTCTGATAAATCGCGTTTGCCGTACCCTTGTACCAATCGGCCTTACGCCCGCGCTGATACGGCGCCAGCATATGAACACCGGCGTCCATGCTGTCAAGGTCCCAGGGCTGGCCGCTGCCTATGTAATCATTCAGTACCAGGGGCTGGTACTGAGTCAGCACTCCAACTGTTTCAATTCCCGAATTGACACAGTTGGAGAGCGGGAAATCGATGATACGGTATTTTCCGCCATAAGGCACCGCAGGCTTTGCCAGGTTTTTGGTCAGCACCCCCAGGCGGCTGCCCTGCCCGCCGGCCAGCAGCATGGCGACAACTTCTTGTTTTGGCAACATCGTAACTACCTCCTTGGCTTGTGTTTTGAAAAGCGCCGCTGTTTATGATGGTTGTTTTGCCTGTTTTTGCAGCTTTCCGCCGCTCTTTTTCGGACGACGACGCTTGCATTTTAAATAAAAGACGGACATGGGAGGCAGCGTGAGGCTGACGCTCTGTTCATACCCGTGCATCGGAATCGGGTGAGAGGAGATGGAATCCCCGTTGGTGATGCCGGTACCGCCGAACTCCGCCTGATCGGAAGAGAAGACCTCTTCATAGACGCCGTCCCATGGCACACCGATACAGTAGTTTTCCCTTTGAATCGGCTGAAAATTACATACGACAACAAGTTCTTTCCCCGCCTGATCGATCCGCCGGAACGAAATGACGCTCTGGGTGTAGTCGTCGTTCGAAATCCAGGAAAAGCCCTCCCACGAGAAATCGATCTGCCACAAGGCGGGATTTTCCAAATAGAAATGGTTCAGCGCCTTGAAAAAGCACTGGGCCTGCTGATGCAGCGGATATTCCAGCAGGAACCATTCGAGCTGCTTCTCGTTGTTCCACTCTACAAACTGGCAGAATTCCGTGCCCATAAAGATCAGCTTTTTTCCCGGGTGCGCCATCATATAGCTCATAAACGCACGCACACCGGCGAGCTTTTCATCATTATCACCGGGCATTTTGTTGATCAGCGAGCATTTGCCATGCACCACCTCATCATGCGAGATGGGCAGGATAAAGTTTTCGGAAAAAGCATAGACGAATGAGAACGTGATGCTGTCGTGATGATACTTGCGGTAAACCGGTTCGAGCGACATATACCGAAGCATGTCGTTCATCCAGCCCATGTTCCACTTATAATTAAAACCAAGACCGCCGCAGTAGGTGGGGCGCGAAACCAGCGGCCACGCGGTGGATTCCTCCGCAATCATCATCACATGGGGCGATACCTCAAACACCGCTTCGTTGAGCTTCTGAAGGAACGTGACTGCCTCGAGATTCTCCCTACCGCCCTGCTCATTGGGGATCCATTCCCCCGTCTTGCGGCTGTAATCGAGGTACAGCATCGAAGCGACCGCGTCTACCCGGATTCCATCGATATGGTACTGCTCCAGCCAGAACACCGCGCTGGAAATCAAAAAGCTGATCACCTCGCTGCGGCCGTAATCGAACACGAGTGTTCCCCAGTCCTTATGCTCCCCCTTTTTGGGGTCCGCATATTCATAGCAAGGGGTACCATCGAAGCGGGCCAGGCCGTTTTCATCCTTGGGGAAGTGCGCGGGAACCCAGTCGAGAATCACACCGATCCCCGCCTGATGGCACTGATCCACAAAATACATAAAATCCTTCGGCGTCCCGTAGCGAGAGGTCGGGGCAAAATAGCCCGTCACCTGGTATCCCCAGGAACCGTCGAACGGATATTCCGTCAGGGGCATCAGCTCAATATGCGTATACCCCATCTCCTTCACATACGGCAGCAGCTCTTCTGCCAGCTGCCGATAGGAGTAGATGCTGCCGTCGGGATTCCTGCGCCAAGAGCCCGCGTGCAGCTCGTAAATATTGACCGGCTGATTATAGTGGGGCTTCTGCGCCTGCCGGCGCTTCCATGCCGTATCCTTCCACGAAAAGCCGTCCAGCGAATAATATTTGGATGCGTTGCCGAAGCCATCTTCAAAATGAAACGCATAGGGATCGCTTTTAAACACCTTGGTACCGTCTGTCTGCTCAATGCAGAACTTATAAGACATATACTCCGGCAGAACAAATGGCAGATACCCCTCCCAAACGCCCTGGCTGATCTTTTCCATCGGATACTCGTCGGCATCCCAGTCGTTGAACTCGCCCGCAACAGAAACAGAGAGGGCGTTTGGCGCCCAAACCCGGCACACCATGCAGGGGGACCCGTCCTGTTCCGTTTCGTGCATGCCCATATACTCATAGGCCCTGCAATTCGTTCCCTGATGGAACAGGAAAAGCGGCATACTGGAGCCTTGCGTTTTTGATGACATGTGAATCCACTCCCTTCCAGAGCTTTCTAGTTCCATCATACCATAAATCTCTAAAAATTCAATAGTTTTTAGTAGTTTTCTTAAAACAATTCGATTTGTCACATCACTAATTTGTATATATATCACAAATAATTGCCAAGCTGATTAGGTAATGGGCAATAGAATTCAAACAGGAAAAGAAACCGGAAATGAAATGATGCGTTTTTAAGCCGCATTACTGTATCTTACCGGATGATCGGTGTCATATTTTAGAAAAAAAGAGGACGCGCTGTATTTTTAGCACTTTATGCCTTGAAAACAGCGATTCGATATAAAAAAACGGTGCATGTGTTTTTTATGCACATACACCGTTATCAGGCTCCGGCTGGCCGGAGTTTATTGATTATTTATGATCGACACTGAACATGTGCTTGATCAAATCCAGCACCTTGTTGCTGTAACCCCACTCGTTGTCGTACCAGGAAACCAGCTTGACAAAGTTGGGATTGAGCATGATGCCCGCTTCCGCATCGAAAATGGAGGTACGGGGATCGCCCAGGAAATCGGAGGAAACAACAGCGTCCTCGGTATAGCCCAGAATGCCCTTCATCTCGTTTTCGGAGGCTTCCTTTATCGCCGTGCAAATCTCTTCGTATGTGGCGGATTTCTCCAGACGGCAGGTCAGGTCAACCACGGACACATCGAGGGTGGGAACGCGGAAAGACATACCGGTCAAGCGGCCCTTGAGCTCGGGGATCACCAGAGTCGCAGCCTTCGCCGCACCCGTGGAAGAAGGAATGATATTGCCGGAAGCCGCTCTGCCGCCTCTCCAGTCTTTCGCGGAGGGACCGTCTACGGTCTTCTGGGTTGCCGTGGTGGAGTGAACCGTCGTCATCAGGCCTTCTGCAACGCCGAACTTATCGTTGATGACCTTCACCAGCGGAGCCAGGCAGTTGGTAGTGCAGGACGCGTTGGAAACAACCGTCATATCGGAGGTATAGACATCGAGGTTGACGCCGCACACGAAAGTGGGGGTATCATCTTTGGCAGGGGCAGAAATAACGACCTTCTTTGCGCCTGCTGCAATGTGCAATGAAGCCTTTTCTTTCGTAGCGAACACACCGGTGGATTCCACCACATATTCTGCACCGTCAGCACCCCACGGAATATTTGCAGGATCCTTCTCCGCGTGAACGTTGATCGCTTTGCCGTTTACCAGCAGCTTGCCATCCTGTGTACCGATTTCGCCCTCGAATCTGCCGTGCATCGTGTCATACTTTACCATATACACCATGTAATTCAGGTCGATAAAGGGATCGTTAATCCCGACGATCTCGTACACATCCGGCTGGGCAACCGCCGCACGGAAGACCAGACGGCCAATGCGGCCAAACCCGTTGATGCCAATTTTAATAGACATAGTACAACCTCCTAAAATCGATTTAAAGCTTTCCTTGTCTTTCCATTATTTTATATGATTTCTGGGAATATTACAAGACTTTGGGAAAAATTTAACTAATTAAAACTCTTTTTTTCATATCTGGCATCAGCATTCCCCGCACATGCCAATTTTACACTCAGAGCGAGCAAAAACAGTGCGATCACCAAATACAAAACGCTGCTCTCCATACTCATGGAGCAGAACGCTCCCCGACCCATGGCGTACATCAAAAGATTCGGTACCGTAATGGTCAGCGCCAGCAGACCGTAGCACATACCGGCAGAAACCATCAGCCTGCGGCTGCGCAGGTCATCTACGCCAGCCCAAAATCGAGACTGAGCAAACAGGCATAGGAGCAAAAAGATCACCATAAACATGGAATACAGGCTCTCGATCGTGTTGACCACTTCGGTGTACCTGACAAACATCACCGTTAAATCGAGGCAGGACCACAGCGGCACGATCAGCGCGCTGGCCGGCAATGCGGCATAGGGATTCCTTCCCACGGCCAGGCCCCAGGTAAGCACCAGAAAATTGATGGCCGCCAGTGCCCCAAGCAGCGCCAGCGCCCCATAAAGGCCCGGATGCTGCACCCAGATCGGCAGCTGCTCCAGTGTGTCATCGTACCAGGTGTCACGCCCGGCGGCCACCAGCATCAGCTGGTGCAGCGAATAAATCAGCAGCGCAGCGCCGCTGAGTCCGCCGAAAATCACAGCCGGAAATCCGGACAAATCCCCAAAGGTAAACGAAATAGACTTTTCCCGGTGCGACAGCAGCAGAATCGCCGCGCAGCCCAAAATCAGCGCAGCAGACACTACCCCCGCTGTTACGTTCCCATCCGTAAAAAATCCCGTCTTACTGTCTACAAAGTTCATCAGCTGATACAGG
>JAEXDU010000098.1 GCA_023401495.1 Bacillota bacterium | reverse complement strand
CAAAGTCGTGAAGGGAAAAGAGGCGTATGAAATCGGCCTTGTGACAAAATGCGTTCCCGATGAAAAGGTTTTGGAAGAGGCTTTCGCGCTGGCGGAAAAAATCAGCCAGAAACCGGCGGCCGCCCTTCAGTATGCCAAGTCGGCGATCAACTACGCGGTGGATAATAATGTCCATACGGGCAGCCAATACGAGAAATCCTTATTCTCTCTCTGTTTTGAAACGGAGGATCAGAAGGAAGGAATGAAAGCGTTTATCGAAAAAAGAAAACCCGATTTTACCAATAGAAGATGAGGGGAATCAGGATGAAACAGATCATTCAGTCCAGCGAAATCAAGAATTATGTCAAAGACGGAGATACGCTTTTTATTACCGGTATCACCCTCGGGGGATATGCAGATGAAGCGGTCAAGGAAATCGAGAAAAGCTTTTTGGAAACAGGGCACCCAAGAGATTTAACGGCCTATTGGACTTCGTCGATCGGGGACAGAGATACCACCGGAATGGCGCACTTGGCCCACGAGGGACTTTTGAAAAGGGGAGTCGGGGGGCATTTAAAGGGCTGCGGGCGCAATATGGTGAACCTGACGGCCTCGAATAAAGCGGAAATCTTCAATTTTCCCCAAAGTGTTACCGCAACGATGGCGAGATATATCTCTGCCAAAAAACCCGGCGTCATCACCAAAATCGGCTTAGGCACGATGATGGACCCCCGTATGGAGGGCGGCGCGATGAACGACAGGGCGAAAAATGCCGAGCCGCAGGTGGAGCTGATCGACATTCACGGCGAGGAATGGCTACTTTACAAGCTCCCCAAAGTGAATGTCACCTTGATCCGGGGCAGCATTGCGGATGAAAAGGGCAATATCTCCATCTATCGGGAGGGCTACAAGCTCAACCAGCTTTCCGCCGCTTCGGCGGCAAAAGCCTGCGGCGGCATTGTGATCGTTCAGGTGGAAAGAATCGTGAAGGCCGGGAGCATCGCGCCAAAGGATGTGGCGGTTCCGGGCGTCATGGTGGACTACATATTTTGCGCCAGACCGGAAAACCACTGGCAGACGGGCAAATCGTACTATAACCCGTCGTTCAGCGGGGAACTCAGGGTTCCGCTGGAAAGTGTGGAAAAAGAAATGCTGAGCGCGCGCAAGGTCATTGCCAGAAGAGCCGCGATGCTGATGCGCAGGGGGGATGTCTGCAATCTGGGGGTGGGAATCCCGGAGGCCGTGTCTTCCGTTGCCGCGGAAGAAGGTGTGCTGGACGAAATCACCCTTACCACGGAAGCCGGGAATATGGGCGGAATGCCGGCGAATAAACACGACTTCGGCTGCTGCTGGAATCCGGAAGCGACCATAGAAATGGCGGATAATTTTGATTATTACGACGGCGGCTGTCTTGATTACGGCTGTCTTGGAATTCTGCAGATAGATGCCGACGGGAACGTCAACGCCAGTAAATTAAATGGCGGTGGAATCGGCGTGGGCGGGTTTATGGATGTTGCGGCCGGCTCCAAAACGATCGTCTTTACCACCATCTTTGTCGGCGGAGTAGAGGTCGAGATCAAAGACGGGAAACTGAAAATCCTGAAAGAAGGGAATATCCGAAAATTCCTGTACAACATCGAACAGGTTTCTTTCAATGGGGAGCTGGCCCTAAAAGACGATAAGCAGGTATATTACGTCACGGAAAGAGCCGTGTTTCGGCTGATGCGGGAAGGGCTCGAGCTGATTGAAATCGCTCCGGGGATCGATCTGCAGCGCGATATTTTGGACCAGATGGATTTTGAACCGATCATGAGAGATGTACAGATGATGCCGTCAGAGCTGTTCAACGAGCAATGGGGCGGACTTGCCGAAAGTATGGAAGGTAGCCATCAGAAAAAGGAAGGGTGAGAAAAACAGATGCATCAGGACAAATGGAAGGAAAACTATCCTGTTCTTGCCCAAAGCGAGGGGGCTTTTCTGCTCGATTTGGGGGATGGAATCGCCGCTCTCGGCTTTGCAGGGCAGGACGATCGAATCTGTTCCGAAACAGCGGGATGGGCGGCAGGGATTTTAAAGGAAGTGGAAGCGGAATGCAGCGGCGTCGTGGTGTTTGGTGCCGGTGAAAATCTTTGCTGTGGGAATGCCGCGGAATGGGCTGAAAATTTAGCTGGTATTTCAAAGGCATTTCAAAGCCTGACGACAACGATCCGGCATTATGGCAAGCCGGTCGTCACATTGCTGACGGGCCAATCCGTCGGCTTTGGCTATGAGGTGGCGCTGAACGGCCATGCCGTTATCGCAAGCCCTGCCGTCACCAGGTTCGGGTATGATTTCTCCCAGGGCCTGCCGCCCATGGGCGGCGGCCTGACGGCGCAGATTTTAGATGTCTATTCCATCGGGGACAACATCCCCGGGCACGATATCATACCGTTTTTAAAAGCTTTGCTGAATACGGTATATGTCCCTAAAAAATACGAGAATCTATTCGAAGCGAAGGCAAAGGGGCTCCTTCCCAAAAATGCCGCAATCCTTGCGGAGGGGGAAGACATTCTGGAAAAAGGGAAGCAGAAGGCGCTTCATCTGTATCAGGAAGGATTCTGCAAAACAGAAGAAAAGCTTGTGGCCGTTTCCGGAACCACCGGCCGGGCCGCCATGGAAATCACCATCGTGAACGGCTATGAAGGACTGTTCGTATCTCAGCAGATGTACCCGATCGCTCTGAAAATAGCGGGGATCATAGGGGGCGGGAATGTTCCCAAAAAGACTTTCGTTGCGGAAAAGCAGTTTCTGGAGCTGGAAACGAGGGCCTTTGTTGAAATGGCGGAGCAGAAGAGAAACGGGGGAAGCATATGAGAGAAGCAGTCATTGTAAGCTATGCGCGCTCCGCGGTCGGGAAAGCGCCGAAAGGAAGCCTGAAAAACACAAGGCCCGAAGATTTGGCGGCTCAAACCCTGCGCGGCCTGATGGCCAGAACGCCGCAGGTTTCTTACGGGGATGTGGAAGACATCATCATGGGGAACGCGTTCTCTGAGGCGGAGCAGGGCCTGAATATCGGCAGAACGGCTTCCGGCCTTGCGGGTTTTCCAAACGAGGTTCCCGCGCAGACGGTCAACCGGTTTTGTTCCTCAGGGGTTCAGACCATCGCGACGGCCAGCAACGCCATACTGGCAGGCAACATCGATATCGCCATCGCAGGCGGAGTCGAAAGCATGAGCACCATTCCCGGCGGCGGAAATATGCATTTCCCCGAACCGAGTTTGTTGTGGTCCAATCCGGGGCATTATCTTTCCATGGGGATCACAGCCGAAAAGGTGGCGGAAAAATTTCAGATCAGC
Source organism: Bacillota bacterium (assembly GCA_023401495.1). Classification (GTDB taxonomy): domain Bacteria; phylum Bacillota; class Clostridia; order Oscillospirales; family Acutalibacteraceae; genus Faecalispora. The sequence goes on along the minus strand of JAEXDU010000098.1, from coordinate 1,928 downwards.
CGCGAAAAGCAAGACAAACTTGCGCTGAGAAGCCACCATCTGGCGGAAGCTGCACAGAAAAACGGGTATTTCGCCGAGCAGATCATAGGGATTCAGGCGACCAGAGCGCTGGAGGACGGTACGGGCCAGGAGACCTTTTTGTTCGATCAGGACGAAGGCATCCGATACGGGCAAACTATCGAAGCTTTGCAGGGCCTGAAGCCTGTTTTTAAAAAGAACGGTACGGTAACGGCGGGCAATTCCTCCCAGACCAGTGATGCGGCGGCGTTTTTGCTGCTGATGACAAAAGAAAAGGCAAAAGAGTTTGGGCTCAGGCCGATCGCGAAGGTCAGGGGATTCACGGCTGTGGGCGTGGCGCCTGAAATTATGGGGATTGGGCCGATGTTTGCGATTCCCAAGGTATTGAAGCAGACGAATCTGACCATCAGGGATATGGATTTGATCGAACTGAACGAGGCGTTTGCCTCACAGGCGATTGCGTGTATGGAAGGGCTGAATTTGCCGGAAGAAATCGTCAATGTCAATGGCGGAGCCATTGCGTTAGGCCATCCATTGGGCGGGAGCGGGGCGTTTTTGACCTGCAAAATGCTCAGTGAACTCAGGAGAAGAAAACAGACTTTGGGATTGGTCAGCATGTGTATCGGCGGGGGCATGGGGGCGGCCATTGTATACGAAATGCTGGAATCATAGAATGGGCCTTTTCAAAGCCAAAAACAGAGAAGAAAAACAGTGATACTTATTGCGAAAGGAGGGGGGATTATGGCTGAAATGGGACGCGAGCCGTCAGAAGAAATGGAAGAACAGGTGCGCAGCGTGATCGAAAATACGATCAATCCGGAGCTGTTAAAGCACAATGGGTGGATTGAACTGGTACAGGTCACGGGGGATACTGTCTGCGTCAGGTTTCGGGGGGCGTGCAGCGGGTGTCTGTCTATTTATGAGACGCTGGATGCGATCGTGAAACCGAAGCTCATGGAGAAGGTGAAGGGAATACGGGATGTGATGGTTTCAGATGAAGTCAGCGAAGAACTCATTGAATTTTCCCGCAGTCTATTTACGCATCAGAAATGATTTGCAGAAAGACGATCCTGTTTACAGAGCTTTTTATGCTCAGCGCGCCGCGGGCGGCGGATCAGAAGACGGCGTTCCCCATTTCAGATGGCCTTTCAGACATGCGGAAAGAGTCGCCGGAATCCATGCAGCGGGCCCAAATGTGTTCTGCATTCAGCAGGCGGCAAGCGGTCACCGCTCTTTCCGAATCTGTGGCTTTTGTTCCCATTCGGTACGAAACCGACAGCGCATTCATTGCTTTCAGGTAACACATTCAGTCAACAAATCGTGATGAGGAGGAGAGTCATTCATGAATGTTAAGGAAAAAAGGGCCAATCGAATCGCAATTGTAGCCGGCTCGGTCATGCTGATGTCGTCGCTGATCATTTCTTCGGTTTTGGCGGATATCGCAGAGGTTTACCCCAATGCAAGCGTCGACTCCGTTCAGATGGTGTTAACGATTCCAAGCCTTATGGGGATGCTGTTTGCTTTTATTGCGGGGCCTCTGTCCATCAAGTTTGCTCAGAAAAATCTGCTGCTGGGGGGAATGTTCCTGGGCCTGATCGGCGGCGTGATCGCGTTCTTTTTCGGCGCAAAAAGCCTGACCATTTTATACATATCCAGCCTGTTGATCGGAATCAATCAGGGAATGAACGGAGCTTTGACAAAATCACTGGTCTCGGAATTTTTCGACGGGCAGGAGAGAAACGACATGATGGGGTATCAGGCTTCCTCCTCCACCGGGGGTAGCATGGTCATCACATTTTTTGCCGCGATCCTCGCCGGAATCGCCTGGAACTATTCCTATTTGATTCTGCTGCTGTTTATCCCCGCGCTGATTCTGGTGAACAAAAACCTGACCTATGTCGCTCCCACAC
>JAEXDU010000095.1 GCA_023401495.1 Bacillota bacterium | reverse complement strand
CTAGTAAGACCCCTTGAAGACTACAAGGTTGATAGGCTGCGTGTGTAAGTGTAGTAATGCATTGAGCTTGGCAGTACTAATCGGTCGAGGGCTTGACCATTAATTCTTGGTTGGGCCTTGCTCAACTCGTTTTACTTCTGTTTCTTCTTTATTCAGTTTTCAGTGCCCGAAGGGTACGAAAAGATTGGCGAAGGGCTGCGAGCACATCTGCCGAAAGGCAGTGAAAACTCCAAGTTTTCGCTTGGCAAGCACCATTAGCTCAGTTGGTAGAGCACCTGACTCTTAATCAGGGTGTCCCGGGTTCGAGTCCCTGATGGTGCACCAAAAAGAAGTCAGGCGGGGGTCTTTGAGAGGATCTCTGACCTCTGCACCTGGCTAAGGCTGAGATGTGGCCCGTTGGTCAAGCGGTTAAGACACCGGCCTCTCACGCCGGTAACGGGGGTTCGATTCCCCCACGGGTCACCAAAACAATCTTTTGAAGTAGTCGTAAGAAACAGGAAACTGTTTTTACAATATCCGACAGGAAGGCGAAAACCTCCTCTGCGGAACATAGTTGGTGTCGATGACGGTGAGGGTCCACCTGTTCCCATTCCGAACACAGAAGTTAAGCTCATCAGTGCCGAAGATACTTGGCTGGTAACGGCCCGGGACAATAGGATGACGCCAACATTGATATTCCTCAATAGCTCAGCCGGTAGAGCATGCGGCTGTTAACCGCAGGGTCGTTGGTTCGAGTCCAACTTGGGGAGCCAAGCAAATGCAGAGAAGTGCCGCCGCTAGTCATTAACGGCGGCGTTTTTCTACTTTGCAGAGAAAGTGCGTAGGGGCCATTAGCTCAGTTGGTTAGAGCAGCCGGCTCATAACCGGTCGGTCCAAGGTTCGAGTCCCTGATGGCCCACCAAAAAAAGCTGCACCAGACTTTTTAAAGTCTGGTGCAGCTTTTTTATGTTTACTTTTTCAGTTTATTTGGAATTGCGCAGCGCAGTGATCATTGCCGTTAGCTAAAAATGACTATTTGTTAGAGATATTGCATCAAGAAATCTGTCCAGTCGGCGAGCAGCTTAAAGAGATATCAACGTCAACTGTTCCAGTAGAGATTCCGCCGGCACGTTGTGTCAGCACCGCCGAAAGATATGCCGTATCGCCGCTGGCGCTGAGAGATTCGCTCCCATAGCTCCAGCCGCTTTTGGTAGTATGGCTGGCGCTTTTCTTGGTCACCCAGGCGGAAGAACCGTCATACTGGAAGGTTGCCTTTAAAGTAACAGTAGCTATAGTTTTACCGTTGTCCTTATAGGTTTTTGAACGTGTAGAGCTGCGGGAAGAGGTTTTAGCAGCAGCCGCTACAGCTTTCAAGTTCGAGATTTTATTGACAGATTCGGTAGTTGTTTTGGTCTCTACGGTGATACCGTTTCCTAAATATTCGGTGGTGATTACTGTCCTGGGTTCAGCTGAAAGGGGTTGCTTTGCCTCCTGTGCAGAGACGGAAAGGGGAATGGAAACTGCCATTACTGCCGCTAAGAGACTAGAAAATAATTTCTTCATGATTGGAACCTCCTGAAAAATTAATTTTATTCACTTTCGCTGCTGCTTTAACTGACAGTTGTTTCAGGTTCAATGATCGTGGTGGTTTCTTCCGTAATAACTGTATTATATCGCATATGTCCTATGTAGTCGATAAGGAAGCACAGTGCGGCGATCACCAGCACAAGAAAACCAATGATGATGCCGGTACGCATTTTTCGCTTTCTGCGGTATGTTTGTACTACCGTTTGATCCGGCAGGGTTTTCAGCATGGTGGCCGCAAGCTCGCCGGGCTCCCCAATGGCTTCCACTAGGTCCGCGTAGGAAGCCTCCGGCTGATTCCCCAAAAAGTCGTCAACCAGATGATGAACTTCGGTCAGGAACTCTTCCTGCTCTTTTTTAGGGCACGTCAGGTGCCTTTTGATTTCCTTATAGTAACGGTTCAGCTCTTTTTCTAATCCCACGGTTTACCTCTCTTCTTTCGAAAATGGTCGCTCTATCGACAGAATATGGTCAATCGTGTTTGTAATGAGCGCATATTCCGAAATAATATTATCCAAATACGTTTTTCCTTCTTCTGTAATGGAGAAGTAAATGCGCATGCGGTTATCTTCAGAAAGGACTTTGTCCGATTCTGTTAAATAGCCATATTTCTGAAGGCGATAAATCGCAATGTATAACGTGTTGAAGGTGAGAACTCCGCCACTGAGCTTTTCGATTTCCTGCATCATTTCATAGGTGTACATTGGTTTTTGACGCAGCAAAAATAATACCAGCATGTCTGTCGTTGCTTTTTTGAGCAATTCCTTCATCCCGGCCGGGGTTCCGCTTTTTGTTGTAGTGTCCTTTTCTCTAGGCAAGCGACTAATCTCCTAAGTAGTAAGAATAATTCTATTATACCCAAATTTATTTAGAAATCAATATGTTATTGTTTACATACTTATTTTTAAGGAGTATATTGTAGTTAAACTGATGGTTTTATTGATTTGATACAATCTTTCGTGAATGGGGATGAGGCTATATTGATTCGCCGGCGAAGCAAAGCTCTGTTTACGATTCGTTATAAAGGAAAATATTAGGGAGAAGGGAGAAAGGACTTTATGAATCAGACAGTCAAAAAGAAATGGTATCAGGTTATCGTATTTGCGATCCTATGGCTGTTGGTCATGATTTTCATCAATCTTCTTCCTGCTCCTTACAGGGCATTATTTTTTTCACCCTGGAGGACAGGAATAGAGATTCTTTTACTGATACTATTATTGGCTTATATGTATTATCTTACCAGAAAATACGGGCCAAATAATGCTCTATGGAAGGACAAAAAATTTCTGATTCTCTTTTCAATCATGATCCTTCTATCGGTGGTGAGAGCAATTTCCATAAGATTGTTCTAATATTTGTTTTATTCTCTCATTTACCGAAAAGCAGAAAAGGCCCGGGAAAAAGCACAATCGCTTTTTCCCGGGCCTTTTTAAAACAGAGAGCATGGTTATGTTTGAAGATAAGTGAAATCAAAAATAGAATTGATTCATATTTCTCTTTACTAAGTTAGATTATTATGGTATAATATGGGAAAAATTTCGGTTTTCTAACCGAACCCTTTTATTTGTCAAATTGCTTGAGCAGGGTTCCCAGAGCTTTCTTTTCAATGCGCGATACATAAGAGCGGGAAATATCCAGCGCAGACGCAACCTCCCTCTGTGTTAGCGGTGCCTGCCCGTTCAGACCATAGCGCAGCTCGATAATGGTTCTCTCTCTCGGGGAGAGGGATTGGCAAATGTATTTCTTCAGTTGTTCTGATTTAATTTTGCAGTCCAGGTTATCGACAATATTATCTTCCGTAGACATAATGTCGATCAGAGTCAGCGTATTGCCATCCTTATCCGTATCGATGGGCTCGTTCAGGGAGATGTCCTGAGCGCTCTTCTTCCCGCTGCGGAAAAACATTAAAACCTCGTTTTCAATACATCGGGCCGCATAGCTTGACAGCCGGATTCCCTTGTCGCTATTAAAGCTGTCAATCGCTTTGATGAGCCCGATCGTGCCTATAGAGATCAAGTCCTCCTGGTCGTTGAGATTCGAGTAGTACTTTTTGATAATGTGGGCAACCAAGCGCAGATTGTGCTCAATCAGTTTACTGCGCGCCTTTGTGTCGCCGTTTTTCCATCGTTCCAGGTATTCGCGTTCTTCCTGTGCGGAAAGCGGGCGAGGAAACGATCCGTTCCCGGTTACGTGCAGCACAAAGAACAGCAGATTCGAAATAGCTTCCCGCAGCAAGGACAGCAACATGCAACATCCCTCTTTTCGGTGTTTTTTGCATTTTATGCGCCCGACAGCCTGTATGTTGCAAGTCCCGGTGATAAAAAAGAAATCGGAATCTTTACATTCCGCTAATATCATGATATGATAATCATAAGAAAAATAATGATTATCGTTTTCTTTTGAAAGGATTGTGCTTATGCAGAGACGTCAGAATTTCAGCCGAAAAAGAAAAGCGATTTTGGATGTGGTGATGAACACCGACACCCATCCCACTGCAGAATGGATCTACCAGCAGCTCAAGCTGGAATATCCGGATTTAAGCCTGGGCACCGTGTACCGCAATCTTTCCCGCTTCAAAGAGGAAGGTAAGATTGTCAGTGTCGGTGTAGTAAACGGGCAGGAGCGCTTTGATGCCATTGTCGATCCGCACGAGCATTTCATCTGTGAGCAGTGTGGAGCCGTGAAAGATTTGAAATACCAGATTCTGCCGGATTCTGTTGATCAGCAGATGTCGCGCAGCTGCGGACTGCAGGTTCATTCCCACAGTCTGGTCTTTTATGGAATCTGCCCGGACTGCTTGAAAGCACAGAGTGAAACACGCTGATTTTTCAGGAGGACTCGGATGAGGAAATATCAAGTCGGCATTGTACAGCTGAGTTCCGGTGAGGATAAAGAAGAGAATCTGAACCGGATCTGCGGCTATATTCAAGAGGCCGCTGAAAACGGCGCCCGTCTGGTGGTTTTAACGGAGAATATGAATGTGATCGCTGGGGCCTCTCTGCCTGCGTCGGATTTCGCGGAAGACGAGTCGGGGGAAACGTACCAGCGTATTTCCGATGCGGCCAAACGGCTTGGAGTCTATATCCACGGCGGAAGCTGGGCCGAAAAAATCCCGGGGGATTCCCGCGTGTACAACACCAGCTTTTTGTTTTCCCCAAAGGGCGAGCTGCTGGCGAAATACCGCAAGCTGCATACCTTCGATATTATTCTGCCCACCGGCAAGGCGGTGCGGGAATCGGAGGAGGTAGCCGCGGGTGACAGCATCGTGACGGTAGAAACGGAGTTGGGCGTGTTTGGTCTTGCCATCTGCTACGACCTGCGCTTTCCGGAGGTTTACCGCCTGATGGCGGAGCGGGGCGCACAGATTTTGTTCAATCCCTCGAATTTCACCTTGCCCACCGGCAAGGATCATTGGGAACCGCTTCTGCGGGCGAGAGCGATCGAGAACAGCTGCTATATGATCGCCCCTAACCAGATTGGCCGTAATGCCCGTCTGACGGCGTTTGGGAGCAGTATGGTCATAGACCCCTGGGGCACGGTGATTGCCCGTGCAAAGGAAGAGCCGGGCGTTACGATGGCGGAGATCGATCTGGATTACCTCGACCGTGTGCGTGCGCGCATGCAGACGATGGAGAACCGCCGTACAGATATCTACCGGTTGGAAGAAATCTCGCATTCTTGAGAATGAAAATGAGGATAGAAAAACAGATGCTGTTTAAGGCATCTGTTTTTTTGTTTGGATGTTTGGTTTTAAAGGCGAGTTTTTCTTTACGCTTTCACCACAGAGTTTCTGCTGGCGCAGGACTTCTTCCATTTAACAGAAGTTTTTCGTTTGCGAGAGAGTGAGTGGTTTTCTCTGCGGGGTTTCTCGCGATGTGCGTGCAGATGTAGCTTGCCTGTTGGCACGGGGCTTGCGCCCTCATACCGGGCAGGACTTCTTCCATTTGACAGAGGTTTTTCGTTCGCGAGAGAGCGGGTTGTTTTCTCTGCGGGGTTTCTCGCGTGCGTACAGACGCAGCCTGTCTGCTAGCGCAGGCTTGCCCCTCAGGCCGGGGCAGGCCCTTCCTTTCTTGACGAAAAGAAAGGAAGCAAAGATTCGCCAAAGG
>JAEXDU010000093.1 GCA_023401495.1 Bacillota bacterium | reverse complement strand
GAGAAAGCTCTTGCTCTGATCCTGACTGTACAGCGGGAATGCGAAGAACTTTTTATTGCGGATTCATCGCCCGAACTCAGGGTGATTTCATTTTCACCAAAAGAAGATGGAACCACAGATGAAGAATGAATGATAACGTTTTGCAAGACTCTGGGGCCGACGAAGAACAGCATCCGATTCACGATGTCCGGAACATGTCTGAATCTACCGGGGAAGCTTTTCCATGCGTGATGTTTTTGATGCCGGAAGGATTCTTTTGATGAATCAACCCCCTCAATTTGGTTAACCAGAATAATGTTTCCTCATATTATAGCAAAAGACGAAAAACGATGCTGTTACAGAAATGAGGGAATGCTATGTGTGGAATTGCGGGATTTTGCGATTATCACGACACACTAATGGAAGAAGCCCCGCTATGGGGCGCGCTGGCCAAACGGATGGGCAACCGGCTCAGACACCGGGGCCCGGATGACGCCGGAGTACATGTTTCGAGCCATGCGGCCTTTGCCCATGCGCGGCTTGCGGTAGTCGACATTGAGGGCGGACGCCAACCCATGACCCGTGTGCAGGATGGATATCGCTATACGATCACCTACAACGGTGAGCTGTACAATACGGAAGAGCTGCGGCAGGAGCTGCGTCTTTTGGGCTGCCAGTTCCAGTCGCACAGCGACACCGAAGTGCTTCTTTACTGCTATATTCACTTCGGGCCGTTCTGCGCGGAAAAGCTTAACGGAATCTATGCGTTTGCAATCGACGACGAGCGGCGGAACTGCACCTTTTTGTGCCGCGACCGTTTTGGCGTAAAGCCGTTGTTTTATACCACAGTGAATGACCGTCTGGTATTCGGTTCCGAAATGAAGGCTTTGTTCGAGTACCCGGGAATCAATCCCGTGCTGGACAAAACAAGCCTGTGCGAGCTGTTCGGCCTTGGGCCGGCCAGAACGGCGGGGTGCGGCGTGTTTCAGGGAATCCGGGAGTTAAAGCCCGGCTATTCCGCCGTGTTCAACCGCGAAGGGCTGCGGGCGTATCCGTACTTTGAGCTGGAAAGCTACGAACACCCCGACAGCTACGAAGATACCGTGCTGCGCGTGCGCGAGCTGCTGGCAGACACCGTAAGCCGCCAGCTTGTTTCGGATGTGCCTTTGTGCACCTTCCTTTCCGGCGGGCTGGATTCCAGCATCATCACGGCGCTGGCTGCCGTTCAGTACAAAAAGGAAGGCCGGCTTCTCGACACCTATTCCTTTGATTATAAGAATAACGAAAAGTATTTCAAACCGTCGGCGTTCCAGCCGGATGAGGACCGCCCCTGGGTAGACCGTATGGTTGAGGAGTTCGGAACGCAGCACCACTTTTTGGTGTGCGATACCGAAACACTGGCAGACCGCCTGTATGACGCGGTGATCGCGAAGGATCTGCCCGGCATGGCCGATGTGGATTCCTCGCTGCTGCACTTCTGCTCGCAGGTGAAGACGGGCCACGTGGTTGCTTTGTCAGGAGAATGCTCCGATGAAATTTTTGGCGGATATCCCTGGTTCCACAAAAAAGAAGCCTTTGAGGGCCAAACCTTCCCATGGTCTCCCGATCTGAATATCCGCAAGGCGCTGATCAAACCCGAAATTCTCAATGAATTGGGTCTTGATGAATATGTGGACCGCCGCTATACCGAATCCGTCGAGGCCACGCCGCGCCTTGCGGGCGAAAGCGCTGAGGAGCGCCGCCGCAGAGAGATCAGCTATCTGAACATTCACTGGTTCATGTCTACGCTGCTCGACCGCAAGGATCGCTGCAGCATGGCCAGCGGACTGGAGGTTCGCGTTCCCTACGCCGATCACCGGCTGGTGCAGTATGTGTTCAATACTCCCTGGGAATACAAAACCCATGGCGGCGTATCAAAGGGGCTGCTGCGCGATGCGGCCAAAGACTGGCTGCCCGAAGACATTCTGATGCGCAGGAAAAGCCCTTACCCCAAAACGCACAATCCATCTTATGAAGCGCTGGTACGCCACCGCCTGACCAGGATTATTGAAGACCCGGTCGAACCGATCCACCAGCTGATCAACGAAAGCGCCGCAAGGGAGCTGCTGGCCGAAAAATCCGACTACGGCAAGCCTTGGTTCGGGCAGCTGATGGCCGGCCCGCAGCTGATGGCCTATCTGCTTCAGATCAATTTCTGGCTCAAGCGCTACGACATCAGTATTCAGCTCTGACGCTTCCATCAAAAGCGTTCCATCCTCCCCACGCCGAAAGCGGGGGAGGATTTGTTTGTTTACAAAGTGCAGTGTTTCCGTTTTGTGGGGAATCATCAAAGCTGTATAAAACAGGTCTGGAAGGCCAAAATAGATGCCAGGTGATAAAAAATGATCATTTCTTTGATTCGAACTTTTCTGTTGTATATCGTCATCATATTTGCCGTCAGATTGATGGGCAAGCGTCAGATCAGCGAGCTGCAAACGTCAGAGCTGGTGGTGACGCTTCTCATTTCAGACATTGCATCCATCCCGATGCAGAACACAGGCCAGCCCCTAGTCAGCGGGCTGGTGCCTATTTTTACGCTGGTTGCGATCGAGATCATTCTGTCTGTCATGATGCTGAAAAGCGGCCGCTTCCGCAAGGTGATCTGTGGTCGTCCGGTCGTTGTGATCAATGACGGAAAAATCCAGCAGAGTGAGCTGCGACGCCTGCGCATGACGACCGAGGACCTGTTTGAAGACCTGCGCCAGAACAGTATTGTTTCCATTTCTGACGTAGCCTATGCCATTGTGGAAACGAACGGCAAGCTGAGCGTGGTCAAAAAGCCCGGCAAGGATTCCGTCACGCCGGATATGCTCCAGCTGGTGGTTCCCGACACCGGAATCGAAACCGTTGTGATCAGCGACGGCGTGATTTCCGAGACCTCCGCCAAGCTGTGCAAAAAATCTGTCGCGTGGGTGGAAGGCGTGTTAAAAGGCAAAAATCTGACCGCCGACCAGGTGTTCCTGATGACCGCGAACACGGCGGGAGATTTTCAAATCATTAAAAAGGAAGGGAAAACACAATGAATCGTATCTGGGCAGCGCTGGCGATTCTGGTGATCCTTTTCGGAGGCAGTATCTGGGGAATGACAGAGGTGGAGCGCATGACCACCGAGGTTTCCGAAATACTGGTACAGGTTCAGGACACCATGGATGGTGGGGATACCGAGCAATCCAGGGCTCTGATTAAAGATGCGGTCGATACCTGGCACGATTATCATCATTTGATGTCTTATTTTATTCCCCATGAACGTCTTGAATCAGTCAGCCAGACGCTTTCCACCACACAGTCTTTTCTAAAGAGCGGAACCGAAGATGAAGCGCGGGCAGAGTGCAACCGTGCGCTGAATCAGCTCCACACACTAATGGATACCGAAATGCCGTATATGAACAATATTTTATGACAAGAATTCAGATATCTTCGCCTTGACAGGCGCCAGAAGCCGGATGCTTTCACTATCTCAAGATTAAAGGTTCTCCCAGTCGCTGGCAGTCTGCCGCCGTTTACGGCGCAAGGGTCTTTCGCATCGTCAGCCGTCGTACGTCAGAATATCAAGTCTTTCTTATCCTGAGAAAGAGAAGATCAAAATCGAATCGTGTATTTCTGGGGGTGCGGCTGCGTCGGCTGTACTCCCATTTGAAAAAACAGGCCCGCCAAATCATTGGCGGGCCTGTTCCTTTTTGCGTTGTTTTTCTAAAAGCTTCATATTTCAAAGAGAATAGTTTTATACAGTGTTACGTATTTTACGGCGCATTTTATCCTTGGTATGATAAAGACGGGAAAACGAATCGATCCGGACAGCGCGAAACCGCCGAAGATTTTTGGGAGCAGACCGGCGGCTTTCGCAAAGAGATGTCCAAGGAAACGATGAAACCAATACAAAAAGGAGAGATGGATGATGGAACTCGGGCTCAAGGGAAAAGGAGCACTGGTCATGGCTTCCAGCAGCGGGCTGGGAAAAGCGATTGCGCTGGAGCTGTGCCGGGAGGGGGCAAAAGTAATGCTGTTCAGTCCGTTTGAAGAGCAGCTCAGGGAGGCACAGGCCGAAATCGCGAAAGAAACCGGCAATCAGCCGGAATTCTTTACCGGCAGCATCACCAATGCGCAGGATATTGAAAATCTGGTTCAAACAACCGTAGAAAAATGTGGCCCGATCTTTGCTTTGGTCAACAATACGGGCGGCCCGAAGCCCGGCGTGTTCGATGTCTTTTCCGATCAGGACTGGCAGGATGCCTATGAACTCTGCCTGCTGTCGTACATCCGAACGATCCGCGCGGTTCTGCCCTCCATGCGCCAGAACGGCGGCGGGCGCATTCTTTGCTCCACTTCCTCCTCAGTCAAGGCGGTGCTGGATAACCTGATCTTGTCCAACACCTTCCGCATGGGCGTCATGGGCCTTGCCAAAACGCTTTCGCAGGAGCTGGGCAAGGATCACATTCTGGTCAACGTGATCGGCCCCGGCCGCATTGGCACAGCCAGAATCGATCAGCTCGATGCCATCCGTGCGCAGAAGCAGGGGATTACAGTAGAAGAAGTGCAGCAGCAGACCTATCAAACCATTCCGATGGGCCGCTACGGCAAGCCGGAGGAATACGGAAAGCTTGCGGCGTTCCTTTGCTCCGAAGCCAATACCTTCATCACCGGGCAGACCGTTCTGGTAGACGGCGGTATGGTCAAGGCGTTTTAAAACTCATCCTGCGTCTCACCGCTGAACAGCACGCCGGAATCGGCCTTCTTGGGGGCCAGCGTCTGGTTCTTCATAAAGGCGATCAGCTTTTTCTGTACCTCGCTCGACTGTTTTTTCCGGTAAGAGAGAAAGATGTTCCGCGTGGCAAGCGGATCATCAAGCTGATAAAAAATCACCTTGTCCGTATGCGTCACATATTCGGGAATGGTAGAGCGCAGAAACGAAACGCCCCGCCCCTCACAAACCAGGTAGTAGGTGGTCATCATCTGCGTCAGGTACAAAGAGGTTTTGGGAACAAAGTCAGCGTTTTTGCAAAGGGCGATGCTTCTCTTATAAATATCATTCCCCGGTGTCAGCATAATGAACTCTTCCTCAGAAAAGACAGAAAGGGGAACAGGCGGCTTCTGGTGCCCTTCCTCGCGGCGCAGTAAAAATTCATCGAAGGTGTAGCCGAATTCTTTTAATCCGTCGTTGATTTCGTACTCGGCCGGCACCGCCAGAATGATCTGCTCCGTTGCCCATGGTATTGAATTGAGCAGATTTTTATCGGGGCCTTCCGCCTCCAGAAGAAAATCCAGCTTGCCCTCCAGCAGGCGTTCGGTCAGCATGGGGCTGCTGCCCTCGGAAAAGGTGACGACGACATTTGGGTACTTCTCGCGGAATTCCGCCAGCATGTTGGGCAGCACATAGGTGCAGAAAAACATGGAGCTGCCAATGCGCAGCTGGGTTTCGAGGGAATGCGCCATCGTTTCAAAATGCCGCTGCATTTCTTCTTCAATCGCCATGATCTTCTCAACCTGTTCAATGTAGTACTGCCCGGCCTCCGTCAGGCTGATCGGGTTGGTGCTGCGGTTAAACAAAGGGGTTTGCAGTTCCTGCTCCGCCTTTTTTACGGCAGAGCTCAGCCAGGGCTGAGAAACATACAGCTTGCGGGCCGCTTTGGAAAAGCTGCGTTCCTGATACACGGCATAAACATATTTCATGTAAGACATCATGGCGCTTCGCTCCTTTGGATCGATCCACAGTGTGGTGGCGGGCGGCAGTACGGCAGAAAGCCGACGGCTTTATTTGTTCCATTATAAAACAAAATACGACAAAGGTATAGTCAATTCACTATAAAATAGTCTGATGCAAGTATAGAGTATTTCTTCTCCGCCGCAGGCGGGGGGAAATCAATCATTTGTTTCAAGCGGCGTTACTATAAAATCATATATGAGAGGATGAATCGGGATGAACAAAAAAATTGCCGCCCGTATGGATATGCTGGCGCCCTCCGGAATTCGTAAAGTGAATGAAAAGGCGCTGGCCATGGAGCGGGCCGGAGAAAAAGTTCTCCATTTTGAGATTGGCCGCCCGGATTTCGATACGCCGGAGTACATCAAAAAGGCGTGCGAAAAAAGCCTGGAATCGGGAGATGTGTTCTATACCTCAAACTTCGGCTCCATGGAGCTTCGCACCGCGATTGCAGAAAAGCTCAGAAAGCAGAACAATATCGATTATAAGTCCACAGAGATTCTCGTTACGGTCGGCCTTTCCGAAGCCGTGTTCGACGTTCTCTGCTCCATTTTGGATGAGGGGGATGAAATTCTGGTGCCCGACCCGGTGTGGATCAACTACATGAACGTTCCCCGCCTGCTGGGCGCGGTGCCGGTCACGTTTGGTCTTAACGAAGAGACCGGATTCCAGATTGATCTGGATGAGGTTCGTTCTAAAGTGACCGGCAAGACAAAAGCCCTTGTGCTGATTTCCCCGAACAACCCGACCGGCGGCGTTCTTTCGGAAGAAACCCTGCGCGGCCTTGCGGAAATCGCCATTGAAAACGACCTGATGGTCATTGCGGATGAAGTGTATGAGCGCCTGGTGTTTGACGGTGAGCGCCACATTTCCATCGCGTCGCTGCCGGGGATGAAGGAGCGTACTTTCACGATGAACGGCCTTTCCAAAGCGTATTCCATGACGGGCTGGCGCCTTGGCTACGTGGCGGCGCCCGAGGAGTATATTGCCGTGCTGAATAAAATCCATCAGCACAACACAACCTGTGCGCCGTCCTTTGTGCAGACAGCCTCGATCGTCGCACTGCGCGACGAAACCGACGAGGTGGAGAAGATGGTAGCGGAATACAGCCGCCGCCGGGACTACGCGGTGCGTGCGATCAATGAAATCCCCGGCCTGAGCTGCCAGACCCCTAAGGGTGCGTTCTATATCTTCATCAACGCGAAGAAGCTCGGCATGTCCTCCGCACAGCTCGCGGATTATCTGCTGGATCACGCGAAAATCGCGATGGTTCCCGGCGATGTGTTCGGCCCCGGCGGCGAGGGCTATCTGCGGATGTCCTTTGCGAACAGCTACGAAAATATTATTGAAGGGTGCGAGCGTCTGCGCAAGGCGGTAGAAGAGCTGCGCGGATAAGAATGCCATCAAAAGCGCAGGAAAAATAGCCGTATCCTCTCTCATCAAAAGCGGGAGGGATACAACAATCAATCTAATTAAGATGAGATGGGTTTTATCTGAAAGAAGCATCGCAGCCATAAAGCTGCAATTCAATATGGGAAAGGAAGACAAAACATGAGATTTGTGACCATTCGCCTGGAGGAACAGGAGGTCGCTGCCGTAGTAACCTCGAAAGGAGCTCTGCCGGTTTTCCGCATCAATCAATGGAAGGGCACGGCATGGAAAACCGAGCTGTATGATCTGATCTGCGCAGAGCAGATTCCCGGCCTTACCGCCTGGTACAATGCAGGCGGGAAAGAAGAACTCGAAAGCATTCCGGGTCTTGTCCCTGCCGATCAGGTAGTGTACGCTCCGCTGTACCGCAATCCGCCTCGTATTTTCGGAATCGGCCTGAACTATGTGGACCACGCGGGCGATTTGGGCGAAAACGCCCCGGTTGGCTTCCCGGGCAGCTTCTATAAGCCTGCCTCCTGCATTGTTGGCCCGGGGGACGACGTGTGTATTCCCACCCTGCCCGAAGCGCAGAAAACCACCGGCGAGGCCGAACTGGGCATCATCCTCGGCAAAAAGTGCAAGTTCATCGATGAAGAGCACTGGATGGATTATATCGTCGGCTACACCACGATTCTCGACATGACCGAGGAATCCATTCTGCGCCAGAACCCGCGCTTCCTTACACTTGTCAAGGGCTTTGATACTTTCTTCAGCTTCGGCCCGCAGCTTGTCACCCCCGATGAGGTGGACGATGTTCTGCAGCTCGAGGTTCAGACCGTCCATAACGGCGAGGTTCACGCGAAAAATATCGTCAACAACATGACCCACAAGCCGGCGCGCCTGGTTTCGCTGACATCTCACCTGCAGGGCTGGCTGCCGGGTGACATCCTCTCCACCGGAACGCCGCGGGCCGTGCATATTGAAGACGGTGATACCATCGAGTGCCGCATCTATGGCCCGAACGGATTCTCCATGGAGCCGCTGATTAACCCGGTGGTGGATTTAAAGCTGCATCAGCCGGAGTAAGCTAGGCACTTCGTTTTTGGAATACGCCGATTTCGATTCATAACTATACTTATCCCTTTTTCCTTTCATTTTATAAAAGCAGGGTGCCGATATGCGGTACCCTGCCTTGCTTTGTGAAAGGTTATTGAAATATGTAGAGCTAATTGTTCCGGATATCATTAAAAAATTTATATTCTGATTAAAAAGGATACAATACCTGTTGAGCTTTGCTGATTTGCGGAGTAAAATAAAAATAATTAAAATTCTGGAATTCGGTGGGGCAGTGGACTTCGGATTCCCCATACAGGTCATGAATGTCTGCCGCAACGAGTTTTCAGTGATTTTTGTTAAGGCAGCAATGAAAGGGGAACGATGTGTCGATGTCTTTGAGCAGCTCCAAAAACATTCAGCAGCGCGCCTTTTTGATTCTGCACTGCTGGCTTTCGTCAAACAAAAATGAGAAGAGATGATAGATAAGGGCCGGCTTGCGGTTTTATCATCTTGAAAAGAATGATCGGTCTAAAGTAGAACACATAGGAGCAAAACCCGGTTGTTCTGTAAAACCGGATTTGATTATGCAGTGCGAACCATCAGTGAACAGAAAATTGCGGGAGCATTCGCGTTGATTTTTTAGTGATTTAATTATTTTTCAGAATAATTATTGCATGATTGACGGACGCGAAATTGATGTCTGAATAAAAGTTTGTGCAAAGGCTCTTATTCTATCTGTTTGGCTTTGTCTATTTTGCAGTCGCTCCCCGTGTGGGAGCGTGGATTGAAATAACTCGTGGTACAAATAGCGAGTAGACAACGGCGTCGCTCCCCGTGTGGGAGCGTGGATTGAAATAGGCTCGCGTCTGTTGAGACAATCGAAACAGACGGTCGCTCCCCGTGTGGGAGCGTGGATTGAAATGGATTATCGAGACCGGTCAGCTGTACTGCCTCCTGTCGCTCCCCGTGTGGGAGCGTGGATTGAAATAAAGGTTTTTTGATCGGCGTCGAATTGCTCGACAGGTCGCTCCCCGTGTGGGAGCGTGGATTGAAATATCTCGAAACCTCCTGATACGCGCCCCGATGGTAGTCGCTCCCCGTGTGGGAGCGTGGATTGAAATTTGCTTTGTCCATGTTTTTTGTCATTTTTGCCATGTCGCTCCCCGTGTGGGAGCGTGGATTGAAATTTATATTTAATACGCGAATTATCCTCTTTGTGAAGTCGCTCCCCGTGTGGGAGCGTGGATTGAAATGTCCGGCAGTGCACTATGAGTCAATATACCAACATGTCGCTCCCCGTGTGGGAGCGTGGATTGAAATTATTATGGAGAGATATAAAAGCAATCAAATGAGAGTCGCTCCCCGTGTGGGAGCGTGGATTGAAATAATCTACATACAGGCCCTTGCCGCAAATCCGGATAAGTCGCTCCCCGTGTGGGAGCGTGGATTGAAATTATAATAATGACACGCAATCCTTAGAGGATAAATGTCGCTCCCCGTGTGGGAGCGTGGATTGAAATAAACGGGCCTGCGTGAATTGGGGGATTGGCCGCGAGGTCGCTCCCCGTGTGGGAGCGTGGATTGAAATATCTCGAAACCTCCTGATACGCGCCCCGATGGTGTCGCTCCCCGTGTGGGAGCGTGGATTGAAATAATATCGAACGATCTGTACAGAGAAGTGCTTGAACGTCGCTCCCCGTGTGGGAGCGTGGATTGAAATTTTATCCTTGGCCTTTTGCTCGATATGTCGGAAGTCGCTCCCCGTGTGGGAGCGTGGATTGAAATTCGTAGCCTGCGCCAAGGATTTTGCCACATCTTTAAGTCGCTCCCCGTGTGGGAGCGTGGATTGAAATTTTATAAAGCGGTTTTCACATGTCAGAAAGCTGGGTCGCTCCCCGTGTGGGAGCGTGGATTGAAATCCGCCTCTTGGTCCAATGCTTGCCCGCGTAAATGTCGCTCCCCGTGTGGGAGCGTGGATTGAAATTTTATTTCAAGGCTCAGACGGGGCCACAAAAGAAAGTCGCTCCCCGTGTGGGAGCGTGGATTGAAATTTGACAACCGGGTGCAGAGAAATGACGCTCGGTATCGTCGCTCCCCGTGTGGGAGCGTGGATTGAAATCTCCTTATCAGGTAGGAGACCAATAGGTCAGAGTTGTCGCTCCCCGTGTGGGAGCGTGGATTGAAATGTGTGGAGCAAGTCACAGCCTCATGCAGCTATAACGTCGCTCCCCGTGTGGGAGCGTGGATTGAAATTGACCGGCCTGATACTCCTGCTTATGAATTTGAGGTCGCTCCCCGTGTGGGAG
>JAEXDU010000218.1 GCA_023401495.1 Bacillota bacterium | reverse complement strand
GCGTGACGCTTTCCGCGAAGGCGACGATTCCGGCGCCCGATCTTTCTCAGAATTACCGCGAGCTGGTTCCCGCAGAGCTGGCGGGTCAGCCGCTTGCAAAGGCGTTCGAACAGAATCTGTCACGTCTGGAGGTCTGCTCGCAGCAGGGCCTTGCGGAGCGGTTCGACGCCAGCATCGGCGCGGCAACCGTGCTGATGCCCTTTGCGGGAAAATACCAGCGTACGCCCGAAGAGGCGATGGTGGCAAAGCTCCCGGTTCTCAGCGGGGAAACCGACGACGCGACCGCGATGAGCTACGGCTTTATTCCCGGTATTTCGCGTTTCAGCCCGTTCCACGGCGCGGCCTGGGCAGTGGTGGAAAGCCTGTCGAAGCTCGCGGCGGTCGGCGCCGATCCTCTGAGCGCGAGACTGACGTTCCAGGAATATTTCGAGCGCCTGCGCAAGGACCCCGAGCGCTGGGGCAAGCCTGCGGCTGCGCTGCTGGGCGCGTTTTCCGCACAGATCGGCATGGGCCTTGCCGCGATCGGCGGAAAAGACAGTATGTCCGGTTCGTTTGAAGAGCTGGATGTTCCGCCCACGCTCGTGAGCTTTGCGGTGGCGATGACAAAGGCAAGCCGCACGCTTTCGGCGGCTTTCTCCACCCCGGGCGACAAAGTATATCTGCTGCCGCTGCCGGAACAGAAAGAGACCGGCCTGCCGGATTATCCCGCTTTGCAGGAGTATTACCGTGCGGTGCGCGAAATGACGGAGCAGGGCGGTGTGGCCGCAGCCTCCGTCGTGCGCGAGGGTGGCGCGGCTGCCGCAATCGCCCGCATGTGCTTCGGCAATCGTCTGGGTTTCCGCTTTGAAAACGGAGCGCTGGCCGAAAAACTGCTGTTTGCGCCGCAGTCCGGCGCTCTGGTGATCGAAGCCGCGTCCGGCGCCGTTTTGCCAAGAGAGCTGCGCGCCGCCCTGATGGGCGCCATAACCGAGGCGCCCGAAGTGGTGCTGGGGAACGAAACTCTTTCTGTCGACCGTCTGCTCGCTGTCTGGACCGGCACGCTCGAAAAGATTTTCCCGACTCAAACGAAAGAGGTACCTGCTCCGGAGGTGCCGCTGTTTACAGAGCGCTTTGCAGGCGCGCCCGCCATTAAGGCGGCGAAGCCCCGCGTGGTGATCCCGGTGTTCCCGGGCACGAACTGCGAGTACGATACTGCACGCGCGTTTGAAAAAGCCGGAGCGGAGCCCGAGGTTCTGATCGTGCGCAACCTGACGCCGTCGGCGATCGAAGAGACGATCGACCGGTTGGAGAAAGCGGTTCGCAATGCGCAGATTATCATGCTGCCCGGCGGATTTTCCGGCGGCGACGAGCCGGACGGTTCCGGCAAATTCATTGCCACCACATTCCGCAATCCGCGTCTTTCGCAGGCGGTGGAAGAGCTGCTGTATCACCGCGACGGCCTGATGCTCGGTATCTGCAATGGCTTTCAGGCGCTGATCAAGCTGGGGCTTGTTCCGTTCGGCCACATTGTGCCTACCGAAGAATCCGCGCCCACGCTGACCTTCAACGAGCTGGGCCGCCATATTTCGCGTATGGCGTATACACGCATCACTTCGGTCAAATCGCCCTGGTTTGCGGGTGTGCAGGCCGGCGACGTGTTCTGCGTGCCGGTTTCGCACGGTGAGGGCCGCTTTGTGGCGGATGAGGAAACACTGCGCCGCCTGATGGAAAACGGCCAGATCGCCACGCAGTATACCACGCCGGAGGGAATTCTCAGCGGCGAAACCCAGTGGAATCCCAATGGTTCCGTGTGGGCGGTGGAGGGCATCACCAGCCCCGACGGACGCGTGCTGGGCAAGATGGCCCATTCGGAACGAAAGGGCGAAAATCTGTATAAGAATGTGCCGGGCGCAAAAGATCAGCAGATTTTTGAATCCGGTGTGGCATATTTTCAATAAACAACAAAAAAATAAGGCTGTCGCGGCTGCTCCTTTGGAGCTCTGCGACAGCCTTTCTGTTTTTTGGTTTTCATATCCTTTAGCGCTCGCTTTCGTACCATTCTTCGCCATTGAAAATCAGATCATCCAGGTCAACACCGGCAGTTAGTTCGCTGTACAGACAACGGTACAGGTCATCATCCAGATTTTCAGGGCGATTCAGCTGCATGGTCTGTTCCATGTCATCGCCTCCCCAATCCCTTATCTTATTTTTTTAAAAAGTGTTCTACCAGTATATGCCCTGAATTCTGAAAAAATTCCAAAAGAATGACGAATGATTTTGCGATTTCAAAAAAAATTGTTCGTTTTCTTGCGTATTTTTATCTTGCCTGCGGCGGTTGATTATTTCACACAGCGGTACTATAATAGAAGCCATATCCGTACAAATAGAAGCACGGGCTTTGCGCCCGATTTTGAATTTAAAATAAGGAACCGGTGTTTCATGAATCATTTTTTAAAACGTACCTGGGCAGAGGTTGATCTGGATGCTCTGGATCACAATTACGATGTGATCCGTGCGGCGGTTGACCCCAGAACGAAGATTTGCTGTGTCGTGAAGGCGGACGCTTACGGCCATGGTGCGTCGTTTGTGTCGCGTGAGTTTCAGAAAAAAGGGGCGGACTGGTTTGCGGTATCCAATCTGGAGGAGGCGGTTCAGCTGCGGCGGACCGGGATTCTGCGCCCGATTTTGATTTTGGGTTATACGCCGCCTCAGATGGCGGAGCGCCTGCAGGAGCTGTCGATTTCGCAGTCGGTCTTTTCCGCGGAATACGGCAAAGAGCTTTCGGACTGCGCCGTAGCCGCCGGTGTTCGGGTGCGGATTCACATTAAGCTCGACAGCGGGATGAGCCGTATCGGCTTTTTGTATCAGAATCCGGAGAGGGACAGCGAGTCGCTTTCCGAAATCGAAGCTGTCTGTAAGGAGCCGGGCCTGATTCCGGAAGGCATTTTTACGCATTTTTCCGTTGCGGACGACGGCGGCGCCGGGGAAGACTTCACCATGTTCCAGTATGACTGCTTCGACGGTGCGGTGAAAGAGCTGAAACAGCGCGGGATTACCTTTGAACTGCGCCATTGCTCAAACAGCGGCGCGGTGGTCGATTACCCGCAGCTGGACCTCGACATGGTGCGCCCCGGCGTGATTTTGTACGGTCTGATGCCGTCGGATCAGATGCGGCGCGATCTGGATCTGCGCCCTGCGATGGAGCTGAAAACGGTGATTTCTCAGCTGAAAACGGTGGAGCCGGGCACGAGCGTGAGTTACGGGCGGGAATTTGTGACCGAACGGCGCACGACCCTGGCCACGGTGCCGATCGGCTATGCCGACGGATACCCTCGCCGCCTGCACGACAGGGCCGATATGCTTGTCTGTGGGAAACGCGCCCGCGTGGTGGGCCGCGTCTGCATGGATCAGGTGATTCTGGATGTGACCGATATTCCCGGTGTCCGCACGGGCATGACGGTGACGATCTGGGGCCGGGACGGCGAAAATGAGGTCAGCGTGGATGAAATTGCCGGGCTGGACGGTACGATTCATTATGAGATGATCTGCCTGGTCGGCAAGCGTGTGCCGCGTGTGTTCCTGCGCGATGGCAAGCCGGTAGGCCAACTGAACTACATCTGCCCGGAGGAAGAGGGCTGAATTTTAAAACGACCCCTTGTCAAAGCAGGGCTTTGACAAGGGGATTTTTGTATTGCCAAGTCAATTTTCAATAGCGTGATGTAAGTACAGCGATTTCTTCCCCGCAGCAGGCGGGGAAGAAATCGCTCATTGTTTTAAAGTGGATGACTCCATTTCGAACGATTATACAAATCGCCGGAGCTTTCCTTTTAAGGGGAAAGTTCCGGTAGTTTTTTTGGGTGGATAGAGGCGTTTCCACACAGTGCCAAGCACTGTGTGGAAAAATGAATGGAAGAAGGGAGAAGAACATGGAAAAAATCAAGGTGGCGGCCATTTCAGGTTTTACCGTGCTTTCCGCCTGGATGGGAATTTTGGCCGTACCGGTCTATCTGCTGGTAGTGACAAGCGTGATCGACTACGCCACGGGCATCGCGGCCTCTATCTGTCGGAAGGAAACGGTCAGTTCTTATCGGGGGATTCGCGGGATCATCAAGAAGGTGTGCATGTGGCTTTTGGTTGCCGTTGGCGCTGTCATCGACATTTTGGCGGCGTATGCCGCCGAGCAGACGGGAATCACGCTGCCGTTCGGCTACGCCGCAGCGTCGCTGGTCGCCGTATGGCTGATCTGCAACGAGCTGCTTTCCATTTTGGAGAACATTGCGCAAACCGGTGTGCAGCTGCCGCCGTTTCTGGAAAAGATGATTTCTTATCTGAAGACGCAGGCAGAAAATCTGCCATCCGGCGGGGAACAGAAATAAAGCAAAGGGCAGGCCATAATCGGCCTGCCCTTTGCTTTTGTGTGTGAGTTCAATAAGCGGTAAAGCCTGCATCGGCTACCAGAAGGGCGCCGTTGATCAGGCTGGAGTCATCACTGGCTAAAAACAATGCGGCGTTGGCAATCTCTTCGGGGCTGCCGCTGCGGTAATTCGCGCCGGTGCCGGCCATCGAGCGTTCCATGCCCTCTTTATGCACATGAGAGAAATCACTCAGAATCTCGGTATCCACGCCGCCGGGGCAAATCGCGTTGCAGCGGATTTTCTTCGGCGCATACTGGAACGCGACGTTCTTTGTCATGCCGTTGAGCGCATGTTTAGAGGCCGTGTACGCCGTGCCGGCCCTGCATCCCTGTAGACCGCCGATCGACGAAATATTCAAAATCACGCCGCCGCCCTGCTCGACCATCGTGGGCAGCGCCTCGCGCATCGCAACCATCGGCGCGGTTACGTTGACGCGCATCACCTTGTCCCACAATTCGTCAGACACATCGGCGAGCATAGTAAAGTCGTCCATGATTCCCGCGTTGTTGACTAGAATATCGAGCCTGCCATAGGTTTTGATCGTATCTTTTACCATAGCGATGACTTGATCCTTTTCCATCATATCTGCTGCCAGAGGATGGATGTTGGAATTTTCGGCGGCCAGTTCATCCAATCGGTTTTTTCTGCGGGCCACAGCAATTACGGTGGCACCCTCGTTCGCGAACAGCCTGGCGATGGCACGTCCCATACCGGAGCTTGCGCCGGTAACAATGCAAATCTTGTCCTTCAATTTCATACGGCATCCTCCTAATATTATAAAATGGTAGCTTGATAAATCAATCAAGTGATTGTCTATACTATAACAGCTTTACCATAAAAAGTATATATTTAACGATGTGCATTTTTTAAATTTAGATAAATATACGAAAAAGAAGCGGTCTGCTTGTTGAAATGGAAGAATGTGGCATGAATTTTCCGATCGCCGCTACGGCCGGTTTATTCGCAAAAAGAGCTGGCGGGTTGCATTACTCCGGTGAATCGGCTAAAATGAAATCAAAAAGCTCTGGGAGGAATGCGTTATGTTGGTAAAAGAAAATGCGGCACTGCTGTTGATTGATATGCAGGGAAAACTTGCACAGAGCATGTTTGAGCCCGATATGGTTCTGGAGAATTGCGCAAAGCTGATTCAGGCAGCCAAACTGTTTGAGATGCCGATTCTGATTCTGGAGCAATACCCGAAGGGCCTTGGGCCAACGGCTCCGTCCCTGCGCGAGCTGCTGGGTGATCAGCCTGCGATTGAGAAGATTTTCTTCAGCGCCTGCGACAGTGAGGAATTCCAGCAGCAGCTGCGCGATGCGGGCCGCCGCCAGCTTCTGGTGGCCGGGATTGAAGCGCATGTCTGTGTGTACCAGACAGTGCGCGATCTGCTCAAGCAGCCGTATGAAGTGCATGTTGCGTCGGACGCGGTATCGTCGCGCACCGAGTGGAATCGCAACATTGCTCTTGAGCGCATGCGCGAGATGGGTGCGGTGATCACCAGCACCGAAATGGCCCTGTTTGAAATGATGCGCGCCGCGAAAGGCGACCTGTTCAAGCCCTTCGCGCAGATTGTAAAATAAAAAATGGAATACAAAAGAGCAGCGGATTATATTCCGCGGCTCCAGATAGAAAAAAGCCACCGGTACTCCGGTGGCTTTTTTCTATCTGATTTTGAGGGGGTTAGTCCTGCGCAGTTCGGCACAGACAGCGCACCTGCTCGCGGATATTCCTCTCTTGTGTTTCCGAAGAAAGAATGACCAGATAATCCCCGGGAAGAATCAGCGTTTTGCCGCTGGGGATCAGTTCCTTGGTTCCGCGCCGCAGACCCACAATCAAAAGACCCTGCGGCCATTTGACCTCTTTTACCGTACGATTTGCGGCAGTGCTCCCGTATTCCACCGGGAACTCAATCAGGCCGCCCTGCTCGGGATGAGGGGAGGAATTCCCGCTCTTTTCCAGGTAGCGATCCAGCAGGGAATCGTAGATCGGCTCGATTTTCAGCATGTCTGAAACGAGGAGTGCGACAAATGCGCAGGCTGCCACCGGCAGCAGATGAACCAGCGAGCCGGACATCTCTGCCGTGAGCAGAATGCTGGTAACGGGCGCTTTTACAGAAGCCGCAAGCGCGCCGGCCATGGCACATACGGCAAAATCCGAAATATACTGCGGCGGCAGGCCCATTCCGGAAGCAGCGTACCCTACGATACTGCCAGAGAGCGCACCTACGGTGAGGATGGGGAAGAAGATGCCGCCCGGTACACCGCTGCCAAAGCTGGCGCCGGTAAACAGTAGCTTTACAATCAGGTAAATAAAAAGCATGCCAAGGCCGAGCTGTGTGCTTTCGGAAAGGCGGATCAGATCGCGTCCGCCGCCCAGCGTCAGAGGCAGAAACAGCCCACAGGGCAGCGCAATCAGCAGTGCTGCGCACGGACGCACCGGTGCGGAGAGCTTGGTGTACCACTTTTGAAATTCGAGCAGCGTGCGGTTCAGAAGCGAACCGATCAGGCCTGAAATGATGCCTAGCGGCAATAGCCATCCGTAATA
>JAEXDU010000057.1 GCA_023401495.1 Bacillota bacterium | reverse complement strand
TGGTATAATCGTTCTGCTTCATCAGCAGAGAAGCATGATGAAGATTCTTTATGACTTCATCGAACAGAAGAATCAGCTGCTCCCCGCGCGACATAGTGGATACAGACTGCTGTTTGTATTGAAAAATCGCATTACTTTGCATGATACACCTCTGATTTTACCGTCAGGAAGAGCTGGACTGCGTAAAGAAGCTTGCCTGACTATTCATCCGTGCGATATAAGTTTCCAGAGCGGTAAATTTATTATAATAATATTCCTGCTGGGAGGTCAGCCGCGTTTTCAGCGTTTTTACCTGTGTATCGTACTCTTTCATCTTCTTCGCCAATTCGCTCGTATCTACCGTGCTGGTGGAGGACCCCGCCTTTGTGATGAAGAGACCGGTGTTTACCAGACTGTCGTTCGCGTATTTTTTAATGACGTTCTGCATCCGTGCGGCGATACCATCCGTAGAGGTAAACAACTGGGCAATTTTATCGGGGTCGGAATTCAGTACCTCTTTGAGCTTGTCCTCATCCACAGTCAGCTTTCCGTTGTCGGAATAGCTGGAGGAAGAGATACCGACCTGATACAAAGCGCTGCTCATCGAAGAAACCACATCCGTCATACTGTGACGCCAATCCTGAGCGAAGCTGCTGAGCAGAGAATCGTTAAACAACAGGCCCTGCTTTGCCTTTTTCTCCCATGCGGTGATCTGGCTTTCGCTCATTTCGCTTTTCTGATCGTCCGTCAATGGGGCATAGGTAGCGTCGGTCGGTTTCTTCTCTGAGATCAGACCGTTGACTGTGGTCAGAATCGCGTTGTAATCATCGATAAACGTTTTGATCTTTGTCACAAGATCATCGGTTTTCGATTCTACCGAAAAGGTAATGGGGTTGGTTTCACTGACATCGGAACCGGTCGTTGTTTTCTGCAGCTCAAAGTTCACGCCGTCCATGGTAAAGCTGTTGCTGCTGCGGGTGATTTTCGTAAAGGACTGCCCGTTATCGAAGCTGACCTCAAGCTCGGCGTCCTGACCGGCCTGAACGATTTTTTTGCCGTCTACTTCCGTATCTTTATCGATCGAGCTGTACCCGAACAGAACCTGTGACAAGTTTCCGGTTTTATCCTGAATGTCGATCTGGCTGTTGGCGCCGCCGTTTTTGGAAACGATGCTGAATCGATCCAAAGTGCTGGAATAGGAGATGGTAACATTGGCGTCCGAATCATTGTTGATGGTTTTCATGATCGTGTTGATATTGTCGGTTGCCTTGAAGGTGAAATCTTTTCCGTTGACAGAAATCTTGTATTCCGACAACAAGTCAGATCCGTCTGTTGCCAGTCCTGTAGACAGCTCTTTCTGTACGTCCCGCAGGGTTTTGTTCAGGTTAATGCGGTTCGATTCACCGGCATACACCCGTAAGGCGCCGTCCACACCAAGCACACCGCTTTTGCTGGAGGAGGAAATGGTCAGTACATCTGTATCGCTTCCCGTTGTTGTAAAGGAAAGACCGCCGTCTTTTATTACGGCCTGAACCTTTCCGCTGCCAAAAGCAGAATCCAATTTGGTCTGAAGATAATCTTTCAGTTTTTCCGGTGTATCATAGCTCCCTGCCTGGGTTGCATCAAAGGAGATGGTCTTCGATAGACCATTCAGGTCAAACGTCAGGGTAGAGCCAGAAAGGGATTCGTCCAGATAAGTTTTATACAGTTCGCTCTGATTGACTGTTCCGGTGGTAGAAATGGTCCCACCACTGGAAAAGCCCAAACCGTTCAGTAAGCTTTTGCTTCCATCCGTGATCTCGATCGATTTTCCCTCGGTAGAGGTCAAAGAAACGCTTCCGCTGCTGTCTACGGAAAAGTTAATCTTACCCTTTAAATCCGTATTCGTTTTTACCGCGTCATTCAATGCGGTTTCCAGTGCCTTGCTGTAGTTTTCATCCACAGCGCCAACCGGGAGCGAGAGGGCGGAGGGAATGGTAAAGGTATAATCATTACCGTCGATCTTCAGGTTTAATTTGGAACCGGCTGCGATCGAATGGTTGGTAAAATACGCTTCATTCACCGCGTCCGATCCCGTCACCGCGGTACCGGAATCATTCGCCTTCAGGCCAAGCCCGCTGAGCAGCGCATCCGAGCCGCTTTTGATGGTAACGGCGGAGGACGAAGACCCATCTTTGTTTTTCAGAATGAATTTTCCATCCACATCAACAGACGCATCGAGCTTATCGCCAAGCCCCTGATCCTTGAGCTGCTGATTGAGCTGATTCACAATATCAGAAGTTTGTGTCGTTTTGCCGTCGGAACCCACCGTCAGAGTGTAATCCTTCCCCTCAAAGCTGATCTTCATGGTAGCGCCGGTCACGGCGCTCTTTGTCCATTCAGACTGAATCTCCCCGGTCTGAATTGCCTGGGAAGATACCTTATTGGTGGCAACGTACGAAGCCTGCTTTGCAAGCGCCGTGATCGATTTGATCTGCATGTTCTGCGCAACGTTGGCAAGGCCGCTGAGCTTTACATAGGAAGAATTGTTTACGATGGAAGTGCTGTTGAAAAAGCTTGCGTTTAAAATGCTGTTGCTGCTGGAAGAAGAGTTAAAATATTTGGTCTGAAACTCAGAAATCGATTTGATAAGGGCCTGATAAGCCTCCTGCTGCCAGGTGGCAATCTGTTTTTTCTGATTGGTAGAGTCGATTTTATTCTGTGTTCCGATCGTGAGCTGTTTGACCAGCTCGTCGGTATCTAATCCCGACATCAGGCCGGTAAGACGCTTGGAAGAGCTTGCGGTTGCATAAAGGGAAGAGGAAGATGTGCTGGAATTGGTGGTTAAAGAAGACATTTTGAAATCCTCCTGTCCGATAAAAATACTTCTTACCTTATATATCGTACTATTTTCATAAATCCTTAGGAAAAAAAACAGAAGAATTAGTTGCGATTTTCGGAAATAACAATTGCATTTCCCAAATGAATATTGTACACTTAGTGCATAAGTTTTGTTGTACTATTGCTCAGCGATGTGAGCAAGAAAGAAAGGAAGCACATGAATTTTGTTCCAATCGATCAGCTGAAAGAAGGCATGAGGCTGGATCGGGACGTATATTTGTATGATTACAAGACTTGTAAAGTCGCCATGTTGCGTTCCGGGCAGGTTTTGACCAGCGCGTACATTCAAAAGCTTTGCGAACTGCAGGTTTTAGGGGCATATATCCATTCCGATGATGATCAAGAGGAACAGTCGGCACACAGACTGCCGCGACCTCGGCCGCCGATTAAAAGGGCGCTCAAGCAGGAAGCTGTCACCAATCTCGAACACGTTTTCGAGATGTTTGATAAGAATGCGCAGAGTATCAACATCAGCCATATCAATCAGACTCTGGATGTTTCCAAACAGCTTGTTACCGCACTGAAAAACAACAAAAACATCGAACTCAGCATTTTCAACTTAAAGCTGTACGATGACTATACTTACAATCATTCACTGGGCGTGTCGATTCTGGCAATTGCCATTGGGATTTCCATGGGAATGAAGACCAAGGATCTGTATGATCTGGGTCTTTGCGCACTGCTGCATGATATTGGGAAGATGTCTATCCCGATTGAGATTATTGCAAAACCGGCCAAGCTGACGCCGGAAGAGTTTGAAATTGTGAAGCTCCACCCTTATAAGGGCGCCGAGTTTTTTCTAAAGCACCAGCTTGTCAGCAAAAAAATCTGTGCCGGCATTTTGACGCATCATGAAAAATTTGACGGTTCCGGTTACCCCAGCGGCCTGAAAGGGGACAGTATTCCTTTGTTTGGCCGTATTATCGCGGTGGCGGATGTGTATGATGCGCTGACGTCTGTCCGGCCTTACCGAAAGCCGTCTTCTCCCACAGAAGTGCTGGAATATATCATGGGAGGGAGCGGCACCGCCTTTGACGTGGAAGTGGTCGAGGCGTTTTTAAGAAAGGTTTCTCCTTATCCGGTTGGTTCGTGTGTCAGGCTGAGCAACGGGGAAATCGCGATTGTTGTGGCGCAGAATGTCCGTCACCCGCTTCGTCCTCAGATCCGGCTGCTCAGTGAGCCGGACAAAATACTCGATTTGTACAACGACCGCAACTACCTTTCGCTCGTGATCGAGAATGCCTGTAATATCTCTACGGAAGATCTGGATGAAGAGCTTGAGGAGGAGCAGGAACAGGAAGAAAAGGTCATTGAATGATGCTGTAAAGCTGTAAACAGTCTGCGGACATTGCGTCTGCAGGCTGTTTTTTTGATGAGTAGGGCGGCCGGAATTTCCGGCCGCCCTGGAAGCAGGATCGTATAAAATTTTGAATCGAATTTGTTGGAATCCATCCTGCCGGAGCTTATCAGGAAACGACCACTTCATCCAACGAATAGTATTCCACCAGACGCTGCAGCTGTATCGCGTGATCGGCCATTTCCTGGCTCGAAGCGGCGCTTTCCTCGGCTGTGGCGGAATTGGTCTGCACCACTGAGGAAATCTGATCTACCCCAAGGCTGATCTGGCTGATGGAGGTAGACTGCGCTTCCGAGGCGGAAGCGATCCGGTTCACAAGGTCCGTTGATTTTTCGGTGGCATCCAGAACCTCCTGCATGGTCTTTACCGTCTGGTCCGCAATGTCCTTGCCCTTTTCCACGGCCTGAATGGAGTTCTCAATCAGAGCAGTAGAATTCTGCGCAGCCTCGGCACTTTTACTAGCCAGATTGCGCACTTCCTCAGCTACGACGGCAAAGCCTTTTCCGGCGGAACCGGCTCTCGCGGCCTCGACGGCGGCGTTCAAAGCAAGAATATTCGTCTGGCGTGCAATATCATTGATCGTTTTGATGATGTTACCGATCTGGTTGGAAGAGCTCGTGATTTCCGCCATTGCCTGCATCATGTTTTCCGTTTCTTTTGCCACGTCCTGAATCTTTTCATGCGCAAGGGCAGAAGCGGAATTGGCGTCCAAAGCGTCGGATGCATTCTGTTTTACCTGCTCGGAAACATCGAGTATGGCTGCGGAAAGTTCCTGAATCGAGCTGGCCTGCTCGGTGGCTCCCTGGGCCAGGGACTGAGAGGCGCTGGCCACCTGCTCCGAGCCGTCGGTTACCTCCCGCGATGTACTGGAGATCAAAGAAACGTTCTGCAGCAGAATTTCTGAAAGCTGCCGCATCGAGTCTTGAATCCGGGTAAAATCGCCCGCATAGCTCCGTTTGTCCACGATATGAATCTTACCGGAGGTAATCAGATCGAGCGTCGTCGCAATTCCGGTTACGTTCTGCTTCAGCTCCACTGCGGTATCGTTTACCGCGCCGCAAAGGTCGTCGATATCCCCCTGCATGGCAAACTCGATCTCTACATCAAAATCACCGCGGCCCAAACGCCTGACACTGTCTTTGATCATGTTCAGGGCGCTCTGCAAAATATGTGCAACGCGCCATGTGACCACCGATGCCAGAAGGATGGTAGCCAGCAGCACCAAAATGGCCGGAATCAATAGCTGCCAGGTGTAAAGAACGGCGGCCGCGATCCCCAAAACGATCGAAAGCAGCACAATTGCCAGCGTGATGATCAGCAGTTCCGCTTTCAAAGAAAGATGACGTCTCTTATTCTGCATTCTGAAGGTTCCTTTCCGACTTCTGTCAATGCGGAGGAATGTACGGAAGAATGATTTTACAGTTGATCCAGCGCCTTTTCCACCTGTTTGATTTCATCGTTGTTCAGAATCTTTTTCGGGTCTACCAGCAGCACTACCTTGTCGTGCAGCCGACCGATTCCGGTGACGTAGGTGTTGGCGCTGTTGCCGGAAATCACGGTGGGGGTAGACGAAATATTCTCCTCTTCAATGACAGAAACCTCATTGACGGAATCCACCAGAAAGCCGATATAGGTTTCCTCCAGCTTCGTTACAATAATGCAGGTGCGGTCGCTGTATTCCAGTTCGGGTTTGCCGAAGCGAAGCCGAATATCGATCAGCGGAATGATGCTGCCGCGCAGATTGATCACGCCCTTGGCGTAAACCGGCGAATCCGGCACGGGGGTAATCTCCTGCATGCCGATGATTTGCACCACGTCGGAAATCGGGACGCCAAAGAGCTGGCTGTCCAGAAAAAAGGTCAGATATTTTCCGTCGATCTCCTGATTGGCTGTGTCCAGAAAGTCGATGGTATCAATGGTATCTTCCACTCTAGTCACCCTTTCAAAGTGATATTAAATGAGTTTGTGTATTGCCGTAAAAGAGACCCCAAACGGGAATAAAATCCGTCAGGCTCCCTTGTCTTCCGGCTGGCCGTCCGCGTTCTCTTTGTTCTGCGGATGCTCGTCTTCGTTTTCGGTCAGAATCCGTTTTAGGTTCAGCAGAAGAGCCGGCCCTTTGGAAAGCGTCACGATCCCGGTCACAAAGGGATTGCTTTTTTCACGGCCAAGGCTCGGCGTTTCGTTGACGTCCGCGATGGCGATGTCGGTCACATCATCCACACTGTCCACGATCAGGCCGATGATGGCGTCATCCCACTGCGTTACCACGATGCTTGTCTGTTCACTGTATTCCAGCTCGGGCTTTGAAAGCTTCAGCCGCAGATCGATCAGCGGCACGATCTTGCCGCGCAGGTTGATCACGCCCTTTACATACGAAGGCAGCTTCGGCATCAATGTGATTGCCTGAATGCGTACGATCTCCACTACCTGGCTGCTGGGAATTGCGAAAATCTGACGATCGATATAGAAGGTCAGATATTTTTCAGACGCGTTCAGTTTTGCTGTGTTCCCTGCCGTCAGGGAGGAAACCGGATTCAGATTATTACTCATATCATTTCACCACTTCTTCCGCCGCGGCCGCGGCGGTTAATTTGAAAAGAATGTACGTCAAATTGTTTTATGATTCAATTACTATATCGGCCATACAAAAAAGAAAATGAAGAGTATTCTTAAAAAAAGAGGCGCCGAAACAGATCATTCTTCAGAGAAGTCCGGCATTTCGGGCACCGAGGGAGCCTTTGGAGCGTCGGGAACCGCCGGGGGCGCCTGCGGCTCGCCGTAATTGAGAAAGTACAGGTACAAATCCGCCACGGCCTGGTACAGCTCCGGCGGGATTTCAGCGCCCATATTCATCTGCGACAGCAGAGAGGCCAGCGCGTCGTCCTGAAAAACGGGAATGTTGCTTTCCTGCGCAACCTCTATGATTTTGGATGCGGTATAGCCGACTCCCGCCGCCACGACGACCGGAGCCTGGTTTTCCGCTTCGGAATAGCGCAGGGCAGCCGCGCGCTGCTTGTTGCTGTTATACTGTGACATCGACGATTCGCCTTCCCTCGTGTATTTTTTTCAGAATGGTTTTTGCAGCCGAGGGAGGGGCCCCGGCCGACAGCTCCACCGTTTCCGGTTCCAGGCCGTTCCGGGCAAAAATGCCGGCAACAGCCGCGCTGATCACTTTGGCGTCGGGGGCGAATTCCGCGGGGCAGTTGAGCCGTGCGCTGATCTTTTTTCCGGTCAGTGTCAGAAAGGCTTCAAAGTAGCCCCTGGACTTGATGTCAAAGGTCAGAATGATCTGGCGGCTTCGTTCCTGTTCCTCTACCATCCGCCGTCCGTCGGATTCCTCTTCTTTTTCGATCCAGATTTCCCCGAACAGATACTTGCCCTCAAAGGCGAGGGGAAGGAACAGATGATGGAACGGCATGTACACGCTGTTGTCCATCAAAAGGGAAGTGAGTGTGTTCTGGAACAATTCCTGTCCGCGCTGCGACGGGCCGTTTGCGTTCTCCGTCAGAAGTCTGAGCACGGAATCCAGCAGCTTGTTTTCCCTGGGCGTTTCCAGGCGGCCCATGTGATCCAGAAAGACAGAGGTCATTTCATTGAGCTTCTGGGACGGGAAATCCAGATCATATTTGCAGTAATCGAGCAGAGCGGTGAATTTTTCCGCCAGCTCCTCGCGGGAGCTGATGTTCAGGCGCGACAGATCGTGTACCAGAAGCGTGATGTTGTCGCGCACGCGGCCAAAATCATTGGTGGCGGAGATGTACCGCCGGATAAACGGAATGATCTTTTCCTTGAGTGTAAAGAGGTTCCGGTTCAGGTTTTCGATCGGCTGCTCTTCGGTCAGCTCCTGCGCCATCTGCTGGAGCTGGCCGCTGTAAGGCTGCGGGATCTGCTCGCTGATCTGGATCAGCCTGCGGATCACCGCGCGGGTGGTGTCTGCGGCGCCGGTGTAGGCGTTAAAGGCCTTCAGAAACTGCGCCGTTTTCTGTTCTAATGTTTTATTTGGGTTTTGTTCCAGTACCTGCCGCATCATTTGGAACAGCGCGCCCGAAAACTGCGTCCTGTTGTTTTCCTGAAACAGCAGGTTCTGCACAATGTCCTCGCGCCCCATATTGATGGCCT
Source organism: Bacillota bacterium (assembly GCA_023401495.1). GTDB lineage: Bacteria > Bacillota > Clostridia > Oscillospirales > Acutalibacteraceae > Faecalispora. The sequence continues at coordinate 5,017 of JAEXDU010000057.1, read as the reverse complement.
GCGTCAGCTGGCGCAGAGGATCGGAAACACCGGCTCCCTTTTCCGCACCGGCCCGTCCCATCACCTCAAACACCAGCTTGCCCAAGCTCTGTGAAAGGTCAGGCGTTCTGCCAAGCTGCTGAATAAAGCGGTTGAATACGGAGTTCCGGTTTAGAAGAAACGAAAATTCGGTGCTGCCTTGCTGGCCGGATTGACGGTCGGCATTGGCGGGCGGTACCAGCGCCGGATTGATCACGGCGCGGTCGGTCGGCCTTGCGGGATTCATCCGGTTCACATTTTCTCCGCCGGGAATTGGAGTAGTGATTCTCAGGTTATCTGCCATAAACGGGTACCTCTAAAATTAAAATTTATAGAAATGAAAGGGAAAAAGTTAATTATTTGCGACTCAATCCGATATATCATATGAGAAAGACAGAACTTTCTGGCTTTTTCTAGTTTATTCCTTTCGGAATTTTTAAGATAGGCGGTGGCTATCATTCATGGATAACAATATGGAATCTTTGCTGGAAGTTTATTTGTTCGAAACCAACGGTTTGCTGACGCATCTAGATGAAATCCTCCTTCGCTGCGAGCAGGCGTGCGATTTTGATTCGGACAGTATCGACGAGATCTTTCGCATCATGCACACGATCAAGGGTTCTTCTGCAATGATGCAGTTTGACAGCATGGCTACGGTGACTCATAAGATGGAAGACCTGTTCTATTATGTAAGAGAACACGGCATTTCTTCGGAGTACAACGAGCCGCTCACGGACCTGATGTTCAAATCCAGCGATTTTCTGAAAACGGAAGTTGAGAAAATCGAAAATAACGAACCGCTTATTACAAATATCGGCAGTTTGGAGGAAGAAATTAATTCTTTCCTCAAAAAGATTTCCGGACAAGCCCCGGAAGAACCCGAAGCAGCCGCGCAGGTGCAGCCAAGCGCCCCGGCGGAGCAGCCGGCCGCAGAGCCTGCCTCCGCTCCGGCTCCCGTGGCCCCTGTTCCGGCCCCGGCAGCGCCCGTGCAGGTGCGCCAACCCGCCGCAAGCGGGGAAGAATATCCCTTCCCGGTGCGCGTGTTCTTTGAAGAAGAAACAGAGATGGTTCATCTGCGCGCCATGCTTCTGGTGCATGCCATTGCCGAAAACGGCATTGCGGTACGCAGCGTGCCGGAGCAGCTGGATTCCAACCCCGGCGCAGCGGATGTGATCGGAAGAGATGGGCTTCTGATTTTGTTCCAAACAAAAGAGGAAATGGAGTCCTCGCTCAAGAGCATCGAAAACTTTGTGTACACCAAAAATTATACCGTTCTTTCTCCGCTGACGCAACAGAAGGAGCAGGCGAAAAATACCAAAGAGGAAAAGACGGCTGCAAGCAACGAGCCTGCTGCGAATAACGGAAACGGAAATCATCTGGCCGTCAAGCAGAATCTCATCAACGTCAACCTGTCGAAGCTCGACAATCTGATGGACCTTGTGGGTGAGATCGTCATTACGGAATCGATGGTAACGTCCTCTCATTCCGTACAGACCAATGACAGCGGCGTGGATAACAGCTACACCAAAGCTTCGCGCCAGCTGCGCAAGCTGACGGACGAGCTGCAGGAGATCGTTATGTCCATCCGGATGGTTCCGATTTCGGGCGTGTTCCAGAAAATGCGCCGCATTGTGCGCGATATGAGCAAGAGTTTGGACAAAGACGCCGAGCTTGTGCTGGTCGGCGAGGATACCGAGGTCGACAAGTCGATCGTGGACAACATCAACGACCCGATCATGCATGTGGTGCGCAATGCGATGGATCATGGGCTGGAGGACAAACAGACCCGTATCGCAAACGGCAAGCCCGCGAAGGGAACCATTACCCTGACGGCGCAAAACACCGGCGGCGAAATCCTGATCTCCATCGAGGACGACGGGCAGGGAATCGACCGCGACGCGGTGCTGGCGAAGGCCAAGCGCCAGGGGATGCTCAAAAAGAGCGAAAAAGAATATTCAAACCGCGAGGTTTACAATTTCCTGTTGATGCCCGGATTTTCCACGAACGAGGTGGTCACCGAATATTCGGGCCGCGGCGTGGGAATGGATGTCGTGAAGAAGAACGTGGAGAAGGTCGGCGGCGACGTGACGATCTCGAGCGAACCCGGCAAGGGCATGAAGGTGCTGTTCAAGATTCCGCTCACTCTGGCGATCGTCAACGGCATGAAGGTTTCTGTGGGCGATACCATGTTCATTGTCCCCACCAACAATATCAAGCAGCTGGTAAAGGTGACGGCCGATCAGGTGCTGTACGATACCAGCGGCAACGAGATCATCACCATGCGCAATCAGTACTATCCGCTCATCCGTCTGCACTCTGTGTTCGGGCTTGAGCCCCGGGCGAAAACGCTGGAGGATTCCATCGTTGTGCAGGTGGAAAATCACGAGAAGGTGTACTGTATCCTCGCGGATGATCTGCTGGGCGAACAGCAGGTTGTGGTAAAGGGACTGCCCGCATACCTCAATCAGTTCAACATCAAGGATACCGGGATTTCCGGCGGCGCCGTACTGGGCGACGGCAGCATCAGCCTGATTCTCGATGTCGTCAATCTTTACAATAACAATTAAATCGCAGAGGTTTCGAGTCAAACGGCACAAGCCCATAGGAAAGAAAGGGCGGTGTAGGGGATGGCGCTGCAAAAGCTTCCTCTCGAAAAAGCGTTTATGCTGGTGGAGCCCGGCCCGGTCCTCCTTGTCACGACAAATGACGGGAGGAAAAACAACATCATGACGATCACCTGGCATATGGCACTGGATTTCACCCCGCAGATCGCTCTGACGACCGGCCCGTGGAACCACTCCTTTCAGGCGCTGCGGGACACGAAGGAATGTGTGCTTGCAGTTCCGACGGTCGATCTTGCGGAAAAGGCGGTCGCAATCGGGGACTGCTCCGGCGCCGATGTGGACAAGTTCCGAAAATTCGGGCTGACGCCGCTTCCGGGGCTGCGGGGGAAAGCGCCGCTGATCTCTGAATGTCTGGCCTGTCTGGAATGCTGTGTTCTGGATTATGTGGAGCCCTATGGCATCTTTATCCTGCAGGGCACTCAGGCCTGGATGGATTTGGAACGCAGGGAGCGCCGCACATTTCACGCGAACGGTGACGGAACCTTTCGTGTGGATGGAGAGACTCTTTGCCTGCGCAGCCTGATGGAGGATAAGCTGCCGCCCGGCGTATAAGCCGGCCGCGGCAGACCGTCGGCCTGAAGAGCCCGGCGCAGTCCGCTCCGTTCTTGGGGAACCAAGGACACGGGGCGGCTTTGCCTGATTCCAAGGAACAAATAATAAAGAATAGTTCAGGGGGCGTTTGATTTGCAGGTTCATAAGATTGCAGTCATTCCCGGCGACGGGATTGGCCCGGAGGTCATTTCGGAAGGCTGTAAGGTGCTGGAGCGGGTTGCCCAGCTGGACGGCGGATTTCGGTTTGAATTCACCACGTTTCCGTGGGGCTGCGAATATTATTTGAAAAACGGCAGAATGATGGCGGAAGACGGGATCGAGCAGCTCAGCGGCTTTGACGCCATTTTCCTCGGCGCGGTCGGGTTTCCCGGTGTGCCGGATCACGTTTCCCTTTGGGGGTTGCTTCTCACGATCCGCAAGAGCTTTGACCAGTATGTCAATCTTCGGCCTGTGAAGCTGCTGCGGGGAGCGCCCTGCCCGCTGAAAGATGTCCGGCGGGAAGAAATCGACATGGTTTTCGTGCGCGAAAACAGCGAAGGCGAATACGCGGGCAGCGGAAGCTGGCTTTACCGCGATACCCCTCACGAGGTGGTGCTCCAGAACGGCGTGTTTTCCCGGCACGGGTGCGAGCGGATCATGCGCTATGCGTTCGAGCTGGCGCGCCGTGAGCAAAAAACGCTGACCAGTGTCAGCAAGGGGAATGCCCTGAATTACTCCATGGTGTTCTGGGATCAGATTTTTGCTGAGGTGAGCCGGGAATACCCGGATGTAAAGACCGTCTCTTACCTGGTGGACGCGGCCAGCATGATGATGGTAAAGCGCCCCGAGGCATTCGAGGTAGTCGTTACCTCCAATCTGTTTGGAGATATCCTCACCGACCTTGGCGCCGCGATTGCCGGCGGAATGGGCCTTGCGGCCGGCGCGAATATCAACCCCGAGCGCAAATACCCCTCCATGTTTGAGCCGATCCACGGTTCGGCGCCCGACATCGCGGGCCGCCAGATTGCAAACCCGCTCGCCACTGTTTGGGCCGCCAGCCAGATGCTGGATTTCTTTCACCACGAGGATTGGGGCAAGCGGCTTCTGGACGTGATGGAGGATGTGCTGACAGAAGGGAAGATTCTCACCCCCGATATGGGCGGAACCGCGACCACGGCGCAGGTTGGCGACGAGATTGTGTCCCGTCTGAGCAGGTGATAATTCTATTTGGATGCTGTCCAAATATTGGGCGGGGGCCTTAATACCCAGAACTTTTCCACTGAAGAAAGGATCATTATGATACGTCTGACAGACCAGGAATTCCAGACCATTGTAACCTATGTAAAAAACAACTATGGGATCAATCTGGCAAACAAGCGCCAGTTGATTGAAGCGCGCATGTATTCTGTTCTGGCGGAAAAGGGCATGAAGAGCTTTTCAGAGTATATGACCCTGATCCAGCAGAAGAATCCGGACGAGATCATCGTTCTGCTGAACAAGCTGACGACAAACCACACTTATTTCATGCGGGAACCGGCCCATTTTGATTTTATTAAAAATAAATTTCTGCCCCTTCAGGAGCGCGTCAATCACCGCAAGCTCGTGCGGATTTGGAGCGCGGGCTGTTCCTCCGGCGAAGAGGCCTATACCACCTGCATGGTGCTGAAGGATTACTTCAGCCTGGGCCGTCCCGGCTGGGATTTCCGCGTTCTCGCCACAGATATTTCCGAAAAGGCGATGTCTGCGGGAAAGACTGCCGTGTACAGCGCGGAATCTCTCAAGAACGTGCCGCAGGGCTGGCTGACCCGTTATTTTGTCAAGCAGGGGGCAGACCAGTACCGCAT
>JAEXDU010000134.1 GCA_023401495.1 Bacillota bacterium | reverse complement strand
AAAGAAGCCTATGTTCTCGATTATTCCGGCCCCGCGGGAACAGCGGCCTACCAGGCACCTACGATTCTGTCCTTTACCGTTGTTGTTCACGGGCTGGCGTCGCATGCGGGCTTTGCCCCGCACAAGGGCATCCACGCCGTTCAAGCTGCGGCCAGTGCAGTGGCCGCCCTGAAACTGGGGCAGATCGACCCGGATACGACGCTGAACATCGGTACGATCCAGGGCGGAAAAGGAAACAATGTCATCCCCGACCTGTGCACGGTCACCGGTGAAATCCGCAGCTATTCCCATGAAACGGCGCTTTCTCTGGCGGAGAAGGTACATAAGCAGTTCGAAACTTCCGCGGCGGCATTCGGCGCCACGGTAGAGTTTGAGGAAAAGCTCGGCTGCCGGGCCTACGAAACCCCGAAGGATCACCCCGTGATAGAGCGGTTCCAGAGGGCCTGCCGCGAGATGAATCTGCCCGGAACGTTGGAAAAGACATTTGGGGGCAGCGACAACAACGTATTTGCCCAAAACGGCATTACGGGGCTTGTCGTGTCGAGCGCGATGTACCAGTGCCATTCACTGGAGGAATACGCTCCCGTAGAAGAAATGATTCAGTTAGCCGAGCTGACCCGGCTGTTGATTACTCCGGAATGATTGAGAGATATTTATGAAAAATCCGCTGAATTATCAAACAACCGAATACGACTGCGGCCCCACCACGCTGCTCAACGCCATCAGCTATCTGTTTCGGCGGGAGGAAATCCCGCCGGACATCATCAAGCATATTATGCTTTATTGCCTCGATTCCTATAACGGAAAAGGAGAATTCGGAAAAAACGGAACGTCGCGCATGGCGATGATGTTCCTGAGCGACTGGCTGAATCAGTTCGGCAAGGTGAAAAAATTCCCCATCCACTGCGAATACCTGACAGGGCGGGATGTGTGCATCCACCAGAACAGCAAAATCGTCTCCGCCCTGCAGCAGGGCGGCGCGGCTGTGGTGCGGCTGCGTTATGGCTACTGGCACTACGTGCTTTTGACCACCGCCGATGAAGAGAGCATTTACCTGTTCGACCCTTATTTCCGGAAAAAGCCGTTCCAGCAAAAGGGGATCGAGATTATTCTGGACATGCCTCTGAGCAGCAACCGCCGGGTCTCGTATGAGCTGTTAAACGACTCCGGCCGCGGCCCGTATGCGCTTGGCCCCACCGAAACCAGAGAAGCGATTCTGCTGTTTAACACAGAAACGCAGAAAACGCCCGCAAACACCATCGAGTATTTTATCTGACAGAACGGTTGGAAGCGAGAGCGAAACTACGCTCTCGCTTTTTTAGGTACCATTCGGACCGAGTTGCCTGATCCATATGATTCAGCTATTGGATTTCTCTGCAAAGGATGGGCAAAAGAGCCTTGGTTTCGCAGCACGAAACAAGGCCCTTTTGAATGACAACAGCTACGTTTTTATTGATCCCGCGCGTCCGCGGCCAGCCGTACTGTTGCGGCGGGAGGGGATTCCGGCATGGTGCGGATACATTCGCGATACACGTGGCGGAACAGCAGCAGGCTTGCCGCCAGCGAAAAAATCTCCGCGATCGGGAACGCATACCAGACCGAATTCAGCGAGATATGGGCCAGCAGATGGGCCGCAGGCAGCAGCACGATCATCTGGCGAAGCAGAGAAATCGCCAGGCTGTAAATCCCCTTGCCCAGCGCCTGAAATACCGTACTGAACGTGATGCCCACTGCAGCAGGCACAAAGCAAAGGCTGATGATCTGCAGCGCCGGAACACCGATCTGCACCATCTCGGGAGAAGCTTCGAAAATCAGCAGCAGGCGCGCGGGCATCACCCAGAACAGAAGAACGCCGGCAGCCATGATCAGCGCGCTGACCACAAGGCCGATGCGGATCGCCTGCACCATTCTCGGCTGCTTTTTCGCGCCGTAGTTATACCCCAGAATCGGCATCATGCCCTGCATGAGACCGAACACCGGCATAAAGACAAACGACTGCAGCTTAAAGTAAATCCCGAACAGCGCCACCGCCGTATCCGTAAAGCGAACCAGAATCAGGTTCATGCCCATTACCATCACCGACGCGATCGACTGCATGATGATGGTGGGGATGCCGACCGCATAAATATCGCGGATAATTTTAAAATCCAGACGGAAGCCTCGGAAATTGACTTCGATCTCATGCTTTTTCTTCATCAGAACGGTCAATGATACACACATGGCGATGCACTGGGCCAGCACGTTGGCGATGGCCGCGCCGGGCACGCCCATGGCGGGAACGCCGAACCAGCCGAAGATGAAGATCGGGTCCAGAATCAGGCTGGTCAGAGCGCCGATCAGCTGAAAGACCATCGGGTAGATCATATTGCCGGTCGCCTGCAGCGTCTTTTCTACGTTGATCTCGACGAACACGCCGAACGAAAAAATAGAGACGATCTGAACAAACCGGGTGCCGTCCTCAATGACGGTCGGATCTGTGGAAAAGCCCTCGATAAACTGGCGGGCAAAAAACAGACCGAACAGCGCAAACAGCGCCCAGTTGACAAGGCCGAGCAGCAGGCCGTGAGTCGCGGCACTGTTGGCCTCTTTTCTGCGGCCCTCCCCCAGCCGGCGCGAAACCAGCGAGTTAATGCCGACGCCGGTGCCGACGCCGAAGGCCACCAGCAGAGCCTGAATCGGGAACGCCAGCGAAACGGCCGTCAAAGCCTCCTGACTGATTTTAGCGACGAAAAAACTGTCAACAATATTGTAAAGGGCCTGCACCATCATCGAGAACATTGCGGGCACTGCCATGCCCGCAATCAACCCTCCGACCGGCGCGGTTCCCATCTTATTTTCTTTGATTTCTGTTCTGATTGTTTCCATGTGTTCACTCCTGAAATGCGTTATGATAAATTTTTGATTCGATTGGGCCCGAAAAAAACAATTTTTCCCAATTGTTTTCTTCCCGTAAAGAAAACGCTGACGGGGATTTTTCTTTACTTCTAGGCCTGTCTATGCTATAATTTTAGTTCACAAAGTATGAATGATGGGAGGTTATCAGTTTGAGTAACGAAAACGGAAAAGAGAATGCCACGAAGTTTCCCACCTACCGCGGAAAGCCCCTAGTGCGCTGCGGCGACGTGATTTATTATGGAAGCATGAAAGACAAATACGTGGTAAAATTGGAAATCAAGAGCAAAAAACGCGTGCTGGATATGGACGTTGCCGACAAGGTCGGCATTCAGTTAATGTATACCAACCCCGACATTCGCGCCCGCAAGCAAATTGTAAAATCCAGTGAAAAGGAAGGGCTGTACCTGGCCATGGACATTGCCGATGCCTGGCTGCAAAGGGCTCTTTCTGAATAACGCAATTCTGATCGTTTTGGTCTATATTGAGAAATCATTTGTTTCTCACACGTTTGAAACCGCCGGGAATGCTCCCGGCGGCTTTTTTGTTTCCGTCTTTTTAAGGGGAAGACCGAACGGCCGCCCCCTGCTTCGTTTGTCAGACCTTCTGAATTTTCCCGATATCGCGGCGATAGTGGGCGCCCTCAAAATGGATGCCGGACACCGCACGATACGCCTTTTCCAGCGCTTCCTCCAGCGTTTCTCCCGTAGCGGTCACTCCAAGCACACGCCCGCCGTTTGTGACGAACTCTTCGCCGCGCAGCGCGGTGCCTGCATGATACACCGTAGCCCCCTGCACCTGGCCGTCTTGCGACAGGCCGCTGATCGCAATACCTTTTTGGTACTGCGCGGGGTAGCCACCGGAGGCCATCACCACACAGGCCGCGGCCTGCGATGACCACTGAATCTCCTGCTCCTCCAGACGCTCATCGATGACGGCTTCCATAATATCGAGCAGGTCACTTTCTAGGCGCGGCAGAACCACCTGGGTTTCGGGGTCGCCGAAACGGGCGTTGTATTCGATCACGCGCGGGCCCTTCGGGGTGAGCATCAGCCCAAAATACAAACAGCCCTTAAATGGCCGGCCCTCGGCATTCATGGCATGGATGGTGGGAAGAAAAATGGTTTCCATGCACACGCGCGCCGTTTCGTCGTCGTAAAAC
>JAEXDU010000100.1 GCA_023401495.1 Bacillota bacterium | reverse complement strand
ATGGTATCCATGCGCTCCAGGCCCGTACGCTGGGTCTTTTTGAGGTACAGCAGCAGGCAACCGACCGCCTGTGCCGTTAAGGGATACGCCGAAACGCCGGAGGAATCGAGCCGCTCGGGGGAAAACTGCGCCTTGAGCAGCTGTTCCGCACCTGCGGTCTCCTCCTGCGGCAGGCACTCCAGCGCCGCGCTGAGTTTTTCCTTGATAAATTTGCCCAGACCCGTCATTTGCAGGGTCTGGGGATTGATGAGAATTTCACGGGGAGAAAAACGGGCCAGTTCGTTTCTCACTTGGGATTCCAGCTCCTGCAAGGAATCCGCCAGGAGCTCCGTGGCCCGCAGTTCACCCGTGGAAATATCCGCAAAGCAGACGCCCGCGGCATGTTCCCCCGCGAACACCGAGCAGATAAAGTTGTTCTTTGATTCGTCGAGCATGCTGCTTTCCATGACCGTGCCGGGCGTGATCACGCGGATGACCGCACGTTTGACCAGCCCTTTGGCCAGTGCCGGGTCTTCCATCTGCTCGCAGATCGCCACCTTGTAGCCCTTGGCCACCAGGCGCGCGATGTAGCTTTCGGCACTGTGGAACGGCACGCCGCACATGGGCGCGCGCTCCTCCTGCCCGCAGTCGCGGCCCGTCAGGGTCAGCTCCAGCTCGCGGGAAGCGAGCTTCGCATCCTCAAAAAACATCTCGTAAAAATCGCCCAGCCGGAAAAACAGCAGGGTATCCGGATTCTGTTCCTTGATTTCAAAATATTGCTTCATCATGGGCGAAAGGTCCGCCATTTCTCCATCCCCCGTCTGTTTGCTTTGTTCTGATGATCAATGGCAGCCAGAGCAGCCGGAGCATCCACCCGCACCGCAGCCGCCGGCCTGGTAATCCGCCAGATCGGGGTCTTCGCCGTCGGCAGAAGCGTTGATGATCGCGCTGACGCGCTGGAGCATCATGTCCATATCTTCTTTTGCGAGGTTAAAGTCCATCATGGCAGGGTGGTTCATCACACTGTCATACGCTTCGCGCAGTTCCTCGTTGAGCTGCTGCATCTTATCCTCGTCACGGTCGGCTTTGCCGCCCTCCTGACTGATCGCGATTCTCTTAAGGTTAAAATCCGCGATCATCTTCTGCAGTTCCTCGTTTTCTTCGCTCTCTTTGCGGGCCTTCTGAAAATCGAGGTATCTTTCGTCCTTCTGAATCTCTTTGCCGAGCTGGCGGGCCATCTCAATAACGTCCATGGTTACTGCCTCCTAATTCATTTCATCAAAATTTTATCTGCGCGCCGCCGGGTGGCGGCTGTATCCAAACCGAAACCGCTTTTCCCGGGTACACTGTCATTAGCATGCCCGCAAAAAAGCGCCATCGCTGAATCGTCAGGCCAATTCTCCGTTTAAAATCCAGTTTCGGGCGGCCGTAACCCGAACCTGACAGAACTCACCGATCTTCTCGTCGCTGCCGTCGAATTCCACGATGATATTGCCGCCGGAGCGCCCGGCCAAAAGACCGGTTTTGGAGCTTCTTTCCTCCGCCAGCACCCGCTGCACCGTACCGACCATCTCTGCGCAGCGCTTTGCCGCAATCTCTTCCTGCACGGCGAGCAGCTCGCGGAACCAGCGGGATTTCTCCTCATACGGAACCGGGTCCGGCAGTTCTGCCGCGCGGGTGCCGATACGCGGCGAATAGATGAACGTAAACAAAGAAGTAAACTCCACCTCTTTGATCAAACTGACAGTTTCGCAAAACTCCCCGTAGGTTTCGCCGGGGAAGCCCACAATAATATCGGACGTCAGCGACAAATCCGGGATTTTTTCTTTCGCGTAGGCGACCAGACCGAGGTATTTTTCCCGCGTGTAGCTGCGGTTCATCGCCTTTAGAATCCGGTTGCTGCCGGATTGGAACGGCAGGTGCAGATGGTGTGAGATATGCCGGCTCTGTGCGATGGTGTCGATCAGCTCGTGCGTCGCGTCCTTCGGGTGCGACGTCATAAAGCGCAGCTGAAAATCCCCGTCGATCGCGTCGAGCTGCCGCAGAAGCTCCGCAAAGCTAATTGCGGGAGTCAGCTCTTTGCCGTAGGAGTTGACGTTCTGCCCCAAGAGGGTAATATCCCGGTAGCCTGCACTTACTAAAGAGCGTACCTCTTCAAAAATCGCCTCGGGCCTGCGGCTGCGCTCACGCCCGCGCACATAGGGCACGATGCAGTACGAGCAGAAGTTGTTGCAGCCGTACATTACGGTCACCCACGCTTTGAACGAGCCGTCGCGCCGGATGGGAAGACCCTCCACAATCGTTTTATCCTCACTGTCGTCGCCGCGCTCAAACACGCGCCGCCCGTCGGTAAGCGTGCGGAACATCAGCTCCGGCAGCTTGTGAATCACATGGGTGCCGAACACCAGATTCACAAACGGAAAGCTCTTTTTCATGCGCTCGGCCACATGCTCCTGCTCCATCATGCAGCCGCACACGGCCACGATCAGGGACGGATTGCGGCGCTTGACGTTCTTGAGCGCGCCCACGTTACCGAACACGCGGTCCTCCGCGTGCTCGCGGATCGCGCAGGTATTGAACAGAATCAGATCCGCCTCATCCTCGTCCTCCGTGAAAGAGAAGCCCATCTGCTCTAACTGTCCTTTGATTTTTTCCCCGTCCGCCACGTTCTGCTGGCAGCCGTAGGTGCGCACGCACGCCATCGGCACTGCGCCCCGGGCGCGGATGGACATGATCTGCGCCACTTCTTCAATATGTTCTTCGCGGGTGAATTCCCGCGTAGTTTGTTCCAGCTTCTCTGTCAAAAAGTGCGACCTCCTATGCTACGGTATCAGTGTATTATATCATATTTTCCCTTTTCCGGCAAGTAAAACACCATGGGAAGCGGCGCCGTTTTCCCATCTGCAAAGAGCGGTTTTCCCCGCATGCAAAGACCGGAAGAATCAGCAGGGCCGCCCGGATCGGCGGGGAAAACTCCCCGCATCAAAACCCAGACGGCCCATTCTGTTTTTTGATCGTCCCCGTCACCGCGGGTGGTACATCCACGGAAGCATCCGCCACAGCCGGATGCGGCCCCGCAGCGCCCTACCGGTTCTTTTCCCCTGCACCAGCAGGCGGTCGTATCCCTCTACCCGCAGGTACCCGCGCACGGTATTGTAGCCGAGGCCCTCGCGCAGAAGCACATCCACGCAGTCCATCACCGTTTCGGGCAGCTTTCGCTCCTCAAAGCTTTCGCACAGCTCCCGATTGTCCGAGCAGCGGTTTTCGATCACGGCCTGAACCCGCAGCATTGCCTCAATCGCCTGAAAAATCTCGCGGCCCGCCGGGGCGGACTTTGCCCGCCACAGCTCCAGCTCGCGGCGGCGCCTGAGCGCTACCGGCGCTCTTGCAACCTTTGCGCCGGAAAGCAGACAGCAGTAAATGAATTCCTCGCTGTAGCCGTGGCTGCAGTTTTCCTGAAAATACAGCTTCTGCGCCTGCAGAAAGCTTTTGCGCAGCAGCAGCGCGGCAATATCGATGCGCAGGCGGCCCTGCGCCATCTGCTGCACATACCAGGGGCCGTCGCCGCCCGCCGGTTTGCCCTTTAACTGCTCCGCGTTCGCATCCAGGCCGCCGAACACCAAATCTGCCTGCGCCGCCCGTGCCGCCTCCAGATAGGAGGAAAGGTACCCGCCGTACAGCCGGCGGGCGAACACGAAGGAAAGATACTCCCCCGCCGCCTTCTGCATGCCGGTGTTCAGCGCGGCGGAAACGCTTCCTTTTCCATTCTGAATCACAAAGCCCTGCAGTCTTTCTTCTTTGATATACTGCACCGCACGCAGCACCGTCTGATCCTCAGAGCCCATATCGACAATGATCCATTCCGCCGCAGCGGCGCCCACCTGCTCTTTGATAGAACGCAGGATTCCAGGCAATTCTATTTCAATATCCCGCACAGGCAGGATCAGGGAAAGCTCGGGTGCCTGCATCTGCACACACACTCCTGACATTTCATTTGCTATTTGAACGGCGAAACGCCTTTGTTTCTGCAACATATTTCCGATGTTCAGTATACCATATTTTGACCGGGAATAAAGATGTAAAAGTAACAGAAGCTTCCCGTCTGGGTAAAATCTTTTGTTTCTTTTTCCGGTTTGTCTCCCGGGCCCACAAACGCATTTCCCAATAAACGCCGGGATGACAGGGAAGTCTTTGTTGTGCTATAATACGGAAGAAGAACTTCGGGCTGCATTCCATCCTCATCAAAGCACATCCTTTGGGCGATGGGAAGAGTCTTGTGGCAATCGTAAGAGAGCTGTAAGAAAAGTGCCTCAAAATTGTCAGGTTTTTATACTAAGATAAAAAAAGGAACCTATGTCCCTTGAACATCCGGTCAAGTTTCTGTAACAATTGTTTGGAGGAAAATCGGAGATGGAAAAACAATGCATTCTGGTCGTGGACGACGACAAGGAAATCGTTCGGGCCATTTCGATTTATCTGGAAAAGGAAGGCTACGACGTACTGTGCGCATACGATGGTGTACAGGCTGTGGATTTTGCCATGAGCCGGAACATCCATCTGATCCTGATCGACGTGATGATGCCGCGGCAGAACGGTCTGGCCGCGATTCTGAAAATCCGCGAGACCCGTAATCTGCCGATCATTGTGCTTTCCGCGAAATCGGAGGACAGCGACAAGATTCTGGGCCTTTCTATGGGCGCAGACGATTACATTACAAAGCCTTTTAATCCACAGGAGCTGGTAGCGCGGGTAAAATCGCAGCTGCGGCGCTACACCAGCCTGGGGGATATCAATTCGACGGCGCAAAATTTAATTACGATCGGCCGCCTGACCTTTGACACGGACAACCACACGCTCACGGCCGACGGCGAGCCGGTGCGGCTGACCGCCACCGAAACAAAGATCGTGGAGCTGCTGATGAAAAACGCCGGCCGGATTTTTCCTGCGGAGGAAATCTATCGGCGCGTTTGGAACGAGCCGGCCTTTTCGGCCGAAAACACCGTGATGGTACACATCCGCCGCATCCGCGAAAAAATTGAGATCAACCCGAAGGAACCCGAATATTTGAAGGTGGTGTGGGGGATTGGATACAAAATCGACAAACCATAAAAGAGCGAACCTGCTCAGCTGGCTGTGCTTTGTTCTGAGCGTGAGCATTCTGTTCACGGCGGCCGCAGCCGCTTTGCAGACGTTTTTTTCCGGCGGGAGCGCGGTAGCGCAGGCCAAGCAGTCTTTGCAGACCGCTCTGGACGGCAACCCGCAGGAAACCGTCGCGTTCCGCGAGGACGTCAGCCAGATCGTCTACGCCGCTTTGACTGACCTGGCGGACAGGGAGCAGCGGGGAAGCTTTTCCAAAACCTACCCGAATTTAAAATGGGAAACCTCGAACATCCTGCTGTTCGCTCAGGAGGATTCCCGCGACACACTGAGCAACACCGGCTCCACCGACCCGGAAAGCGCACGCAACACCCGGCTGTTGCAAAGCTACCTGATGGGTGCGCCGGAGGGCTACAATTACATGCTGCTGTTTGACGGCGACAGTCTGGTCATTGAGCGCGACGGGGTGCGCGTATACGACACCGACGCGATGATCGATTCAGACGGCTACCGCACTTATTTTTCTAAATTAGCCGATAAAGACGGAGAGTTCTGGGAGGAGCACTCCGATCTCTCCGATCTTTCACTGGTAATGGTCGTTGCGCCGAATCTACGCACCGACCGTGATTCCGCGGTGCTTTCAGACGCGGCGAGTGAGCTGTTTTCGCTGCAGGTGCTCTGGTTCGGCGGCGCGGCGGCGCTGGTGCTGGCCCTTCTGATGTTCGTTTTCTACCTGTTTTCCCGCGACAGAAAGGCAGAGGTGGACCGCCAGCTTGCGCAGATCAGCGGGGAAGTCTGGTTTGAAATCAAGCTGCTGTTCCTCGGCTGGGTCACATGGTTCTGCGCGCAGCCGTTTCTGGAAAAGGGGAGCGTCAAGGAAACTCTCTTCCCCCTGCTGCTGCTGTTCTGGACACTGCTGTTC
>JAEXDU010000080.1 GCA_023401495.1 Bacillota bacterium | reverse complement strand
CAGGTTCTGACACAGGGCTGGGGCAACTGGAACCAGGAGGGCGGCCTTTCCGCGGCGGAGGATATGCTGATGGCGGCTCCTTCTATTAACTGCATCGTTGCCGAAAACGACGACATGGCGCTGGGCGCGCTCAAAGCGGTTCAGGCGGCAAAGAGAAGCGATATCGTGATTGTTGGCGCGGATGGCCAGAAGGAAGTGTACCGTCTGATCAAAGAGGGCGGCCAGATTTTGGCTACCGGCAGAAACGACCCCAAGGAATGCGCAACGCTGACACTCGAAACCGTGCTGAAATGGTACGGCGGCGAGAGCATTTCCAGAACGATTTATCTGGATCCGGTCAGCGTCAGCAAGAAGAACGTGGATAAGTATTACGACCCGAACGCTTCCTTCTGATCCCGCACAAAATTCAACAGACAGGTGAGGTGTCTTACATTGAAAATGTTTATCAATGGAGAACGCGTCGACGCAGGGGATGCGGCCACCGCCGATGTTTTGAATTCCGCAACGCAGGAATTTCTTGACACGATTCCGGTGGCGACTGCGGAGGATGTTCAGCGCGCGGTCGACGCGGCGCAGATTGGCAAGCGGGTTTGGGCGGCGACTCCCGTTCACGAGCGTTCGAGGATTCTGACAAAATGTGCGGATGAAATCGATGCACGCAGGGAAGAGCTCGCTGTGAGCCTCTCTACCGAAATGGGCAAAATCATCCGCGAGGCGCGCGGTGAGATTCGCGTCTGCGCACAGATTTTCCGCGGTTTTGCGGAGGCCGCGAACCACCACTATGGAAAAACCATGACGGATTATCAGATCGGTACGGAAAACGATATGATCTTTACCCAGCGGGAACCGCTCGGCGTGGTGGCCTGTATCTCCCCATTCAATTACCCGGTGGAGCTCTGCTCGCAGAAAGCGGCAGCGGCTTTGGCGGCGGGGAACGCGGTGATTATTAAGCCGGCCACAGACAATCCCCTGACGATTATGAAGATCGTGGAGCTCTGCCTTGACTGCGGCGTTCCCGGCAACGTGCTGCAGCTGGTCACAGGCGGCGGTGCCGTGGTGGGCGATATGCTGGTCAACAGCGACGGGATCAATGCGATCAGCCTGACCGGCAGCACTGCGGTCGGCAAGGGCATCGCCAAAGCCGGAGCGGAAACGCTTAAGCGCATCTTTTTGGAGCTGGGCGGCAACGATCCCTTTATCGTGTTTGAAGACGCCGACATGGAGCTGGCTGTGGCCGATGCGGTGCAGGGCCGTGTGCAGAATGCAGGGCAGACCTGCTGTGCGCCGAAGCGCTTTCTGGTGCAGAACTCCGTTAAGGAGGAGTTCCTCCGCCGGGTGATCGAAAGGCTCGAGAATCTGAAGCTGGGAAGCCCGCTCGACGAAGCGACCGACCTCGGCTCGCTGATCAGCCCCAAGGCGGCGCGGGAAGTCAAACGGCAGGTGGAATACACGGTAGAGCAGGGCGCAAAGCTTCTGTACGGCGGCAGCCTTTATGATGAATCGTACTTTGAGCCGACCGTTCTCGATCAGGTAACGCCCGAGATGGATGTCGCTTACGACATGGAAATTTTCGGGCCGGTGCTCCCGATCATCGGGTTCGACACGGAAGAGGAAGCGGTCCGGATTGCGAATCATACCATTTTTGGTCTGCAGGCCGGCGTGATGAGCCGTGACATGAAGAGAGTGATGCGCGTTGCGTCACAGCTGGAGTGCGGCGGCGTGGTGATCAACGGTTCGGGCAATTACCGCCATACAGACCAGCCTTTCGGCGGATGGAAAATGAGCGGAATCGGCCGGGAAGGAATCAGCGTCACGCTGGATGAAATGACACAGGAAAAATCCTATATCCTGAAAAATATTTTACGCGCATAAGCCTCCTGAGTGATAGCATAGATTGGACAAATGCCAAATAAGGCTCATTACGAATAGTAATGGGTCTTGTTTGGCATTCCTGCTTTAAAATATTCGGGGAATCCGCCTTATTTTTATTTACTTTTTCATAAAATTGCCTTATACTGGTAATACGGATTTTGAAAAAGGATGAAGACGAAAGATCTTCAAGAAAAAGGGAGGCCATTGTTTTGGTACTGACGCTAAGGCAGAGTCTTCAAAAGCGGCTTTTAAACGGAGAGTATAACTGCGAAAAAGAGCTTACGCTCTCATTGATGAGCGGCAAGTGGAAAATTGTGATTTTGTGGCACCTTGGGCACGAGGGTCCGCTTCGGTACGGCGAGCTGTTCCGGCTGTTTAAGAACATCAGCAACCGGATTCTGACCAAGCAGCTGCGCGAGCTGGAGCAGGACGGAATTATTTACCGGAATGTATTCGATGAGGTTCCCCCCAGAGTCGAGTACCACCTGACGGAGCTTGGAAGAACGCTGGTTCCGATTGTGGATGAGATGTTTGAGTGGGGAAAGACGAACATGCAGTATTATGCTGAGCTAGCCAGAAAGAATGTTCAGGACGATCCCGGCTGTGAGGAAGCGGAGGACGACGAAGAAGAGGACTGACAGACGGTTTTTTGTTCTTTCGGTCGAATCCGGCAATCAGAGAGATTGCTGTATCATAAAATCAATAACAGAAAAAGTGCCGGAAAGAAACTCTTTCCGGCACTTTTTTTGTGGCAAGGCAGGGGAACGATAGATGCGGTGTGAGGGCCAGAGGATGATTATCATCCCTCATTGCAAGTTTTTTTGCATATTCCCATTGATAAAAAAGTGGAAGCCACATGATTTTAATTGGCTTGAACACGTTTGGCTTTCACCAATTCGATCGCCTCTTTGCCGCTGATGTGCTCAATCGAGAGCTCGATCATGCACAGGATATGAAATTCCTTTTCAATTGCCTGCAGGCGGTGGCTTTCTTCGTGGCTGGGGGCATATCTTGCGGCCAGCATATCGATGGCGTTTCTTTTTTCTGCTTCCTCTTCTATGATATGAGCTTTGCCAAAAACAATAACGCTTCGAAAATAACTGGTGTATTCGTCCGGTATCACCCGATCCTGATCGATCACACAAAAAGATACCTTCCCATTTTGGGAAATGGCATCCAGCTTGTGGCCCGTTTTGGCACAGTGAAAGAAAATCTTGTTGTCGCGATATACATAGCTGAGCGGAACAGCGTAGGGATAACCATCATCCCCGGATACCGCCAACACACCCGACGTTCCCCGATTCAACACCTGAATGCATTCTTCTAAGGACAAAGCCTGCTTTTTACGACGCATTTCTCTAAACATATTGGCACCTCTTTCTGGTATAAAAAAATAAAACGCCTGACACTCATTCCTTCAATGGCCTAATGGAATGAATGAAAGACGTTTACCCGGCGGCAAATTCAATATGAAATATACCATAATCCCACGTTTTTTTCAACTGTAAATCGATGACAGCGCAGATGGGATCGATCGCTTTGCATTTTATGGGGGTCGGGAATAGGGAAAGCAAAATCTTCTGTATTCGGGTTTTTCGGTCTTTTTATCTTTAAATTTTAAATCTTTCTCTCTTGACAAACATATCATTATGATATATCATTTCGATAGGTTAAGAAAAGCAGGTGCGGATTGTGAAAGAGAATACAGGAATATCGAAATATGTCATGCTGGGGATGCTTGCACGCATGCCGCAGACTGGTTATACGATTAAAAAATGGATAGAGAACGAATACAGCCATTTCTGGCAGGAGAGCTTTGGCCAGATCTATCCCACGCTTAAGAAGCTGGTTGAAGAGGGGTTTGCCGTCAGCTCTGATCATACACAGCCCGAAAACGGGCGCGGGCAGATTGTATACAGCATCACCGACGCAGGCAGAAAAGAGCTTTCCGACTGGCTGCAAAAGGAGCCTGAGATCGAGAAGCTGCGGTACGAAATCTTACTAAAGATTTCTTTTGGGCAAAACACCGAGCCGGAGGTACTGCTTGGGCATTTGGACAGTTTCATCGGGCGGAATGAAAAGCTGGTCAAGGATATGAACGGATATATCGAGCTTTTCAAAGAATTAAAGGAGAAAGAGGTTGACTGCTTCTACAGTCAGCTGACTGCGCTCTGCGGCGTGTACATCTATTCCGCAATGAGGGACTGGGCAGTTGAAGCGAAGAAAATCATTTCTGAGAGGGGAGCTGATTCCTGAAATGAGACAAAGGGCCCGCAAAGGCATCCTTGCTTTTTCCGCACTCATGTTTCCGTTAACCTTTTTCTTTTTGTCGCCGTTTGTGATTGTTCTGTCCGCTGCAAGTGGCATACTGAACGGAAGCGCAATGGTTTTCGGGCTGCTCCTACTGTTTTCCGTTTTTGGCAGCCGTATTTTCTGCGGCTGGCTCTGCCCCGGCGGAGCATGGCAGGACTATATTTCCGGTGCAAATAACCGCAAATGGAACAGCAAAGGGAGGAATCTCTCCAAATACATTATCTGGGCGGTGTGGATTTCGTTTATCGTGTTCCTCTGGTTTCAAAACCGCCCGCTCAAGGCTGACTTTCTGTATCTTGTGGATATCGACAAGCATTATATCATGATATATGCGATCGTCATGTCCATCATATACCTGTTCACGCTCCTAACCGGCCGGCGAGGAATGTGCCACAGTCTTTGCTGGATGGCCCCGTTTATGGTAACGGGAGAGAAGCTTGCGGACTTTCTCCACATCCCGAGATTCAGATTGATGCCTGCTCCTGATACCTGTGTTTCCTGCGGGAAATGCAGCAGCGCGTGTCCGATGGGTCTGAATGCGGCTGAGATGGTGAAATCCGGCCATATGGATTCACCCGAATGTATCAACTGCCTTGAATGTGTCGACAGCTGCCCTAAAAAAGCCATCCGCTTCGGAATGTATCCGAAACAGAGGTAACATACGGAAAAGGAGAATGACTATGAGCACTCTGGTGGTATATTTTTCGTTTAACGGCAACACAAAAATGATCGCGGAAAAGATTGCTGACACAATAAACGCCGATGTCGTCGAGTTAAAAACAAGCAAGGAGTACCCAACAGAAGGATTCCGCAAATATTTTTGGGGAGGGAAGAGCGTTATTTTCGGTGAGGAGCCGGGACTGACAAACGAGCGCATCGATTTGAACCGGTATGATACCATAATCATCGGAACGCCTGTTTGGGCCGGATCATTTGCGCCGCCGATCAAAAGCTTTGTCAGCCAATCTGAAATCTCTGGGAAGCGGATTGATCTGTTCGCCAGCCATGGAGGGGGTGGAGCCGAAAAGTGCTTCACCAAGCTGAAGAAAGCGCTCCCCGGGAATGAGTTCCTCGGTGAAATTGATTTTGTAGAGCCAAAGAGAAAGCCGGGGGAAAACTCTTTAAGAGCTGCCAAGTGGGCAGAGGGACTGACGATTTGACTTGCCGTGCCCGATTGTCTGCTGCAAATTTGCTGCCGGCTGTTTTTGTGTATAAACTGACGGAATGATTCTGTGATTCATGAAAAAAAGCCGACCCTGAAAGAGGGCCGGCTTTTTATTAGGTAGGATTACAAGTTTAGGTATCAATACCGATGAGCGCGGATCTAATATCTGCGGGTGTTTCTGCACTCCGATATCCGCCAAATGCTTTTGATAAATCGCAATTCATTTATTGATGTCTTTATCGTGATACAGAACAATTTGATTTTCAGTCAGCACGGTCTGCAAAGAATCGAGCATTTCGATCGATTGCGGCGCGGTTCTGCGTCCAAGTTCCTGCACCAACGCTTCGATTACCAGCATGGATGGAAGCCGTCCAGCGCGTGAGCTGACCACGTTTGTTGAAATCGTGGCGTCGGCGTATTTTGCCATGGGGCTGAGCAACGTATTGGTAACCAGTACAATCGGAATCCCATTTTTATGGCATAAATACGCAAAATCCACCGTTTTTTGTGTGCACGGCCATTCCGAAATCACAAACAGAACGTCTGTCGGCTTCATGTGCAAAATATAGTCATATAAATATTCCTGTGTGTCCGAAAGCTGCATGACTTTTCTGGAGAAGATGTGTACGGAGTCTTCAAAATATTTGGCGACTGCATAACTGCTGCGAAAGCCCAACAGAAAAATGTGTTCTGCGTCAAGCAGCATTTGAACGGACTTTTCAAACTGCTGCGTGTTTACGCTGCCCATCAAGTCGGATGCAATGCGGTTGAGCATCTGCATGATGGTAGTCAGCGTGTTTTTTTCATTTTTAGGGTGTGCAAGCAGGGACTGCTTCATATTGGAATAAATTTCGGTGGTGCGGATAATGGTATCTTCCACAAGCGCTTTTTTGAATTCCTGGTAGGATTCGTAATTCAGCTCTTTGATCAGGCGCATAACCGTTGTGGTTCCTACGCCTGCATTTTTCGCTAACTCCGCTACGGACATCGTAATGACCTGATTGTAGTTTAATACGATATATTCACAAAGCACACGCTGCTTTTTGGAAAGACGGTCTTTTACTCGAATAATCTGATTAAGGGCAGATTCTTCCATATATTTACACCTTATCCATAATCTGTATGATATTCTTTATTTTATAATTGATGATCTATTTTGTCAATCGAATAACATGAAATCAGTTTGCGGAATAGCAGGATTCGACTGTGTGGAGACGATAGATTTGCATGAACAGCAAAAGGGAGTAACGATAATATTTGAATGATTTGAAAACTTATGATTTTTAGAAACAGGAATTCCCGGGCAAGCGAGGCTGGGGAATATGTTCCATAACAAAAAAGTCCGCGAAGCAATAAGTGCTTTGCAGGCCTTTTGGAGCAATAGTGGAAAAAGATTTTTTGAAGAATGCCTTCGTCAAAGCAAAATTTCAATTTTCAGCCGGTAACTTGCTGCTTGTTTATTTTCTCTATCTGCACTCTCAGGTACTGATTAAATTCCTTCATGAATTGGAGTACTCTGTGCAGCTCTTCTGCCGAATGGTATTGAAAGAATTCCGTATCTCTCTGTTCCCAAAGCCTATGCCTGTTTTCATGCTCTTGATATAATTTCCATCCCGCTTCCGTTAGTCTGAAATACACCTCTTTTTTGTTCGTATCCAGGGAATACTTTTCAACCAGTTTTGCCTTGATTTGCCTTTTTGTCATCTTACTGATCGCGCTTCTGGTCATCTTCATCCGTTCTGCGATCTTAGAGGCAGTTGGATTTTCCATCTCCCCAATCATACCGATACAGTGGATTTCCGCATAACTGTATCCATGCAGAAAATCCGCCTCAGTCAGTCTTGAAAGCATTTCTTGCTTCTCTAAGTATTCGGCAAACTGATCCAGCAATTCACGATACCCTTCCGGCAACATTTACACCTCCAAAACAACCCTGCAAGGAAGGCCCGTCATTTCCGCATAATTTACCGGGAAGGTATATGCAGTCATTTTAACCTGTGCCTCATTACGCAAAGCTTCCCCAAGGTTGCACAGGTTCTCGATAATAAAAACTCCCCTGTCCGCACAGTACTGATCCTTGGGCGTGTGCTCTTTTCCCCTGCGTACCCCTGCAAAGTCAATGCCGATCATGGATACCTTTTTTCCCAGAAGAACATCAATCAATTCATCTGAAAGCTGCGGATGCTCTTTAAAATATTTTTCTGTACCATACCCTTCGTCTTCTATGAATCCGGTATGGAAAATGACAAACATCTGCTCCTGAATCTGATCCAGATCGATATCTTTTGTACTGATATCTCGTTCTCTCACACTTCTCACATCAAAAATAACCGCTGTCTTCTTCAGGTATTCCAGCGGAAATTCTTTATTCATGACATCAAAATGCGTTCCAAGATGACCGGTCAGCGCTTTCATCTCATTCCCCTGTGCGTCTTTGATTATTTTCGGTGTTATCTTTGTCGTAATATCGATATACATACGATCACGCTCCTTTTGTGTCCTAGGATACAATTACAATAACGCCATTTTGCGTCCGTGTCAACAAAATTTTCGAGAAGCTGTTATCATAATCATATGGAAGGTTAACTTAAATAGGCACGGATATTCTTTGCTTGCAAGTTATCGCTTTTGAAGAAAGCCGATTGGATATATGTACATGATTTTAATCTCTCTTTCTGATCCATAAAAAGTTTCGCATCGCATACTTTAGAGGTAAATTGAAAAAGCGGCAAAAGGCAGGTGCATGCCTTTTGCTGCTTTTAGTCGGTTTGAAACTGCTTGTGATCCTGATTCTTGCGTTTGTATCGTGAAATAGCAAAAACCTGCCTTTTCCTTTCGTAAAAAACAGGTTTTTTATTTACCTGTGTCATTAGTACAAAATAGATACAAGTGATAACGCGTGAATAGAACAAAACGCTCCCCACCAAGGTGAAGAGCGCGATTTGGGTGCAGCATCATGCTGCTGGCGTCCCCGGCGCGATTTGAACGCACGGCCTTTCGCTTAGGAGGCGAACGCTCTATCCAGCTGAGCTACGGGGACAAATATAAAATTATCCGCTCTGTCCTGCGGGGCGATTAGCTGTTTCATTTTACAGCAGGACAGAGCGTTTGTCAACATTATTCCAGCCGGTCGAACGAGTAGAGGAGCACGCGCCCCAGCCTCTGCCGCGCCTTTTTCAGGTGCCGGCTGACGGTCGATTCGTGAATGCAAAGCTCCTGTGCCGCCTGCCGCGCGGTAAGGCCCTCAAAGAAACAGAGCTGTACGCACTGGCGTTGGCGGTCGGTGAGCTCGCCCTCCATGGCGCGGCGCAGTGTATGCAGTATGCGGCGGTATTCCGTATCTGTCGATTCCCCCTGGCGAAGGTACTCCTGAACCCCGGCAAGGCCCTCTGTGAACTGATCAAGAGATAAGCGTTTCCTTTTCACGGCGCGCCCCCCTTTCTTTTGCGAAGCTTTGCAGCAGCCGCCCGGTTTCGCGGCAGTCCAGATACATCGAATACATCAGAGTGATGCGTTCGTTCAGCTCTTTGGCCTCATTGGGAGTAGCGGTTTTGAGCTGCTTGCGCAAACAGTCGATTCTGATTTTGAGCACTCGCGCCTCTTCCAGGTATTCTTCTCCCCAACTCATATAATCCATGTCATTTCTCCTTTTTATACACGAATTGTGTAGATTGAATGACAAAGCGCGGCAGAGTGGAATGGAATTACCGGGGCTTGTCAGGCTTTATCATATCATAGCAATACCCGAACTTCAATACAAATATAAAACAAATGTTCGATAAAATGATCACAGGGAGATAAATGGGACAGTGACGATAGACAGGGCGAAAATTTGAAAACTCGCTCTTGAAAAAACACGGAGTGTGTGGTAGAATGGCCGCATCAAAGATTCCGGACATAAACGGCAAAGCCGTTTACGCGGTTGGCGTGCCGCCCGCCTGGAGCAGGTGCGTCCCGGCCGGAACGGGTGAAATTGGGGAATGGGTGAGCGTTATGTTTTCGGTGGAACTGAAAAAACTACGGACAGAATACGGCCTGACCCAGGCGGAGCTGGCAAAGCGCCTGGGGATTTCCGCCTCGGCAGTAGGGATGTATGAGCAGGGCCGGCGCGAGCCGGACAGCGAGCTTTTGGCCCGTTTGGCCCGCATGTTCCATGTCAGCACCGATGTGCTGCTCGGCATCCGGGAGGAACCGCAGGCCCAGCAGGAGGTCAATACCGTCATCGACCGCTTTA
>JAEXDU010000059.1 GCA_023401495.1 Bacillota bacterium | reverse complement strand
TATGCTTTTTGCACGGTGTTTGGGTTGATCCCCAGATCCTGGGCCAACGTGCGAACGGACGGCAGCTGTTCATTCGGTTCCAGAGCGCCCAAAGCAGCCATTTTCGAAATGGATTTGTTCAGTTGCTCATAAATGGGCAGCCTGCTTTTATAATCCAGCGGAAACATCCGGTTCACCTCTCTGTGTATTAATGTGTATTAATTCGATTAGTACAGTCAGAATATAACATGCGCGCTTCCTGCTGTCAAGAAGCGCGCGGTATATTTTGGGTTACAGTTCTGTAAGCTTTTAGGAATCCGCAGGCGGCTCCGGCTGTGCGGCGCTGTCCTTCTGCGTGGGCGGAATCGGGCGCTTGCCCTGCTTGTCCAAATCGGCATCCGACACAAAAAGCCGGGGCAGTACGCCGGTTTTGCACAGAACCTGGTACAGCACGAAGAACAGTGTCATATAGATCAGGATGCTCACCCGGCCGGCCACCAGCGCGAAATAAATCGCGGCCAGCATCGAAAGCGGATGAATATCTATAGAAGCGGAAACGATCTTCGGCTGGATCACCTGACGAATCGTGGAAATGAGCAGCCACGCAACGATCAGGGCCACCGCGGTAAAATAGTCGCCCTGTACCAGGCTGATCACGGCCAGCGGGATGTAGACCGTTCCCGGGCCCAGAATCGGCAGAACGTCTGCGATACCGGCGATCAAGCTGAGCACCAGCGGGTACGGTACCCCAAGCAGGAAAAACACCAGCAGGGTTTGCAGAAATGTATCAGGTAGATCAGCAGGAAAGAAGCCAGCAGCTTTCCGCTCATCGCCAGGCTGTGACGGGAGGCCGAGCGAATGTTGATCACCGTGGTCTGCGACAGGAAGGACGCCACATGGCGTTTGATCTTGGGCATATCTTTCGCAAAAAAGTAGGTGGAAAAGATCATAACGATAAACATCGTCAGTATCGCGGGCAGAGAAGTCAGAATCCGCAGAACGGTGTTCAGAACAGAGGTGAGGATTCCGGCGCCCGTCTGCAGGAATTTGATCAGCTGTTCCTGATTCTGACGGATAAATTCCGAATCGATCCTGTCCACATAAATTCCAAGATTCCCCATCAGTTCGTTAAGCGGCCTGACGATTTTCGTTGTATCGATAGAGGAGAGCCGCACCACCAGCGTGGTGATTTCTGACACAAGCCAGTAGCCCAGCAGAGCCATTAAACCAAACAGAATAAAGAAAGACAGCAGGGTGACGAGAATGGACGCAAACCCCGGCCTCAGGCGCAGCTTCTCTTTCAGAAAGCGCACCAGCGGCTGCAGCATCAGCGCCAGCAGGAACCCCGCTACAAATGGGAAGGTAAAGCCCAGTGTCAGAGCGAAGAGATAGAAACAGACCGTGTACCCGATAAAAAACACAAACAATGGCTTTAACCGGGTCAGTTGAAGCTTGTCAAACAGAGTGGTTCCCTCCTTTTTGGATCACCGGCTAAGGAAAAACGCAGGTTTTTCTGCAGATACTGCCGGTTCCATCTGCAGAGGAACAAAATAGCCGCGATCAGGTCAACATTCGTTTGCCTAATCATATGCGGAAAATAAAATAATGATATCATCCGTGCCCGAAGTGGCCTGATAAAAATATTCGCGGGCGCAGGCCGGAGGATTCCATGCTCTCAGGCGCCCAAAGCTTACTTTGGAATGCGCCATGATTGATATCGTGAAATTATTATACTCTAAAATGGACACCGCGTCAAAATACAATGCGCGGGAACTGGTAAATTTACCGTAAACTTTCTGTGACAATTTTCCTGCTTATTACTATTCTTGATCTCTTTCTAAGGAACTTATTCAAAAACGGGTTCTTTTATTGGGAACCTCATACCGTGAGCGGCAGCAAAACCGCCGACGGCAGAGAGAACCTTGGAACTCGAGACAGATGAATCATTCGGTGTGTGCCGTCTATAAAAAGGTCCGAAATATCATTCTTGTTATCAAATGCAAAAAAGGCCCCTGGTGGGGGGAAGGCAAAAAATCCGCCTTTTAATTATGACATAAGTGGAAACAATCACATCAAAATAAGTACAGAATGTAAATACTGAGGGATAGTTCTTGACAAAAAATTTTGTGCTCGATATTATTGTATCAGGGTAAAAAATAAACCTGCAATGTAGTAATAGAAAAGAGGTGATCGAGCGTGTTGGAGAGAATCAGGAGAGTCATGTATGGACGCTACGGCGGCGACCAGTTGATGGTTGGCAGCCTGGTGGTTTATATGGTGCTCGTAACGGCCTCACGGCTGACGAATTTCTATCCGCTGACGCTGGTGGCCTATGTGATTTTCGGGTGGAGCATGTTTCGCATCCTATCCCGCAACATTCCTCGCCGCTATGCGGAAAACCAGATGTTTTTAAAGTACTGGAATAAGGTACCCGCGTGGTTCCGTTCCCAGCAGAAATATTTGCAGGATCGTAAAATATATCGCTATTTCAAATGCCCGAAATGTACGACCCGTCTTCGCGTGCCGAAAGGCCGTGGCAAGATCGAAGTGACATGCCCGGTGTGCAAAGAAAAATTTATCCGGAAATCCTAAGTGCTTCTTGGGGATTTCCGGCTTTTTATCTCAAAAAAGAGCGGCAGGGGAATTCCCCTGCCGCTCTGCCGTTGAAGGATCGTGCAGCCACAGCTGTATTTTACAGCTTTATGGCCGCGCAAGCTTCGGCGGCCTGTATTTTTTACGGAATTCAGTCGATGACCCGGTGATAATACTCGTCCACCTTGGCCCAGTCGATCACGCGGAAGAGAGCCTCCACGTAATCCGCCCGCAGATTCTTATACGATAAATAATAGGCGTGCTCCCATACGTCGATGCCGAGAATCGGCCGCCATTCGCCCCGGGTTTCCATGATCGGGTTGTCCTGGTTCGGGCTTGCGGAGATCATCACGTCTCCGCTGGAATTTGCGGAAAGCCATGCCCAGCCGGAACCGAACTGCCCCACGGCTGCCGCCGCGAGCTTTTCCTTCATTACCTCAAAGCTGCCGAAGGTGCGGTCAATCGCCGCGGCCAGCTTCCCGCCGGGGGTGCGCGGGCCGTTTGGGGAAAGCGTATCGAAATACAGATTGTGGTTGTAATATCCGCCGCCGTTATTGCGCACCGCAGTCCGCAGAGCGGGGTCCTTCACAGTTTCGAGATGTGCCAGAATCTGCTCAATGGATTCCCCGGAAAGCTCCGGCAGACGTTCCATCGCAGCGTTCAGGTTCTTGGTGTACGCAGCGTGGTGCTTTGTGTAATGCGTCACCATGGTCAGCTCGTCGATCGTCGGTTCCAATGCGTTAAAATCATAAGAAAGTTTCACTTGCTCAAACATGAAAACACTTCCTTTCATTTGCTTTGTTAGCTCAGTATAACATACTTTTCGCTCCCGTACAAGCCCAAAAGCATTGTTCTAGCTTTTGCACCGCGCCGCCGGATATGCAGAGCAGATTGCTTTTGCGTATGATTTTTTGCCTTGCGAAAGAGGAGCGGTCATGCTACAATCGTCTCATAATGTAAGGAAAGGCAGGCCCGCAGATGGAAAAGAAAAACATGCTGGTCTTATTCGGCTCCCCGCGGCCCCACGGCGCAACCGCGCGGCTGCTGCAGACATTTTTGCAAAAGGTAGACCCCGAAGCCGTTCGGGTGACGACGTTTGATGCGTACCGCGGGAACTATCACCCCTGTACCGCCTGCGGGTACTGTCAGACCCGCGAGGCGTGTGTGTTCCATGATCTGGACGAGTTCGACCGGGAACTGCGCGCTGCGGATTATCTGGTGATCGCGGCGCCGGTCTATCATATGAGCTTTCCCGCGCCGTGTAAGGCTGTGATGGACCGCTGGCAGCGGTATTTTGAAGCGCGGTTTGCCATGGGGATCCGCCCGCCGATCGAAAAGCCGAAAACAGCCGCTTTTTTAACCGCGTACGGTTCCAGCAACCCTGAGGGAGCGCATATGATGACCCGCCAATTAGAGCTGGCCTTTACCGTCATGAACACAAAGCTGGAGCATGTGGTGGAGTGGCCGCATACGGATCGGACCGGCACGACCGAGATCCCGCCGCAGGTAATGGAGAAGGCGCATCAGGCGGCGCTTGCTATGACGGAAAAAACGTGATAAAATAGAATATCAAAGCTATTTTTACGGGAGGCTTATTAGTATGTCAGGCCATTCAAAATGGAGTACCATTAAACGAAAGAAAGAAAAAATAGATGGTGCCAAAGCCAAGATCTTTACTAAAATCGGACGAGAGCTTGCGGTGGCGGTAAAAGAAGGCGGGGGGCCGGATCCCAGATCCAATTCCAAGCTGAAGGACTGCATCGCGAAGGCCAAGGCCGCAAACGTGCCTAACGATAATATTGAGCGCATCATTAAAAAAGCGGCGGGCGACGGCGACGGTACCAAATATGAGAGCATCGTATACGAGGGCTACGGCCCCAACGGCGTGGCGGTGATTGTAGAGGCCCTGACGGACAACCGCAACCGCACCGCGGCGGATGTGCGCCACTATTTTGATAAATTCGGCGGCAACCTCGGCACCAGCGGCTGCGTTTCCTTCCTGTTTTCGCAGAAGGGCGTGCTGGTGATCGAGCGTGAAGGATTGTCGGAGGACACCGTGATGACAGACTGCCTGGAGGCCGGCGCTTCTGATTTTCAGGCGGATGACGATGTGTTCGAAATCTACACCGAACCGGACGATTTCAGCGCTGTGCTTTCCGACCTGGAGGGCAAGGGGTATGAGTTTGTGTCTGCCGAGGTAGAGATGGTTCCCACCACCTACACCGCGCTGAACGACCCCGACTCCATCACTAAGATGCAGAAGCTGCTGGATAACCTGGAGGACAACGACGACGTGCAGAACGTGTGGCACAACTGGGAGAACGCGGACGACGCGGAATAATAAGAATAAAAACAGCCTTTCCGATTGCATGATGCGAATCGGGAAGGCTGTTTTTCTGCCCAAAAGCAGAAAGGCCCCGCCATTTTGGCGGAGCCCTCCTGCTTGGTTCAGAAGATTGTATATCCTGTGAGTTGCACTCGTAAGCAAATTTGATCGGGCGTCGTACGGGCGGCCCGGATTGCCGCAAGGCTCATTCCGTAAAGCGCGAAAGAAAAGCTCTGGTACGATCGTTGCGGGTGTGAGAGAAAATTTCGTCCGGCGTGCCGTTTTCCAGAACCGTGCCGCCGTCCATGAAGATGACGTGGTCGGCCACGTCGTGGGCAAACTGCATTTCGTGCGTTACCACAACCATGGTCATATGCTCTGCGGCCAGCTGGCGCATGACCCGCAGAATTTCGCCTGTCAGCTCAGGGTCAAGGGCCGAGGTCGGCTCGTCGAAAAACAGGATTTCCGGGTTCATGGCCAGCGCCCGGGCAATCGAAACCCGCTGCTGCTGCCCGCCGGAAAGCTGATACGGGTAAGCGTCTGCCTTTTCAGAAAGGCCCATTTTCTTCAGCAGTTCTCTTGCGATGGCGGTGGCTTCCTCATGGCTTTTCTGTAACACGCGCACCGGCGCGTCGGTAATGTTTTTCAGTACGCTGTAATGCGGGAACAGGTTAAAGTTCTGGAATACCAGCCCCAGGCGCAGGCCAATTTTACGGCACAGCTCGGGGGAGGAATATACGGCTTTTCCGTCGGGGCCGTTTTGTACCAATACGTCGCCGCAGACGGAAATAACGCCCGAGTCCACGTTTTCTAGCTGAGCAATGCAGCGCAGCAGGGTGCTTTTTCCCGAGCCGGATGGCCCGATAATGGCGAGCACCTCGCCCCGGTGCACCTCCAGCGAGATCCCCTTGAGGACTTCCTCGCCGTCGAAGCACTTTTTGGTCTCTGTTGCGGTCAGAATCGTCTGGCTCATTGGGAATCCCTCCTTATTGGTAATAGCTCAGCCGGTTTTCCAGCACCGTAAATGCCCGGGTGACGATCCCGTTCATCACCAGGTAGAACAGCCCGGCGATTACCAGAGGAGTCATATCCACAGCGCTCGAGACCCACTGAGAGGTGACCTTCAGCAGTTCAACGACGCCGATCACCTGCGCCAGAGAGGTGTCTTTCACCAGGGTGATGAATTCGTTCCCCATCGGTGGGGTGATCCGCTTGATCACCTGGGGCAGAACAATGTGAAAAAAGGCCTGCGATTTGGTGTACCCCAAAACCTTTGCGGCTTCCCGCTGTCCATTGGGGATGGACTCCAGGCCGCCACGGTAAATCTCGGCAAAATAGGCGGCATAATTCAGGGTAAACGCAACCTCTGCGGCCAATACACGATCCAGCTGGATTCCAAGCAGGGGCTTTAACGCGTAGAACATGAACAGCAGCTGCAGCATCAACGGGGTTCCGCGCATGATCAATATGTAGAAGCGCACGGGCAGATTGACGATTTTCAGTTTCGACATTCTGCCCAGTGCCACCAAAAGTCCCAAAGGAAGAGAGACGATCAGGGTGAAAAAGAAAATTTGCAGGGACATCAGCGTTGCCGTAAACATTTCTGTTAATAGCACCTGATAATTCATAGCTTAGACCTCCGGGACCAATTTCGGAGACGGATTTTATTTCACGTCTACCGTTGTAACATCTTCGCCAAACCATTTTCCAGAAATGGTAGTCATTGTGCCGTCCTTTGCCATTGCGCGCAGGGTCTCATCGATCTTATCTTTCAGAGCCAGATCGTTTTTGCGCATGCCGACGACATAATCCTCGGACGCCAGAGAAATCGCCGTACCGCCGTTCTCCAGAATGCGGAAGGAGCCGGGCTGGTTTTTCAGGTAGAAGCGCGCGACAACCTCATCGATCGAGATCGCATCGATCGTGCCATTCTGAATTTCCAGAATCGCTTTGGTGTAGTCGTCGATCTGTACCACATTCTTCAGGGAGCTCTTGAACTCCTTGTTTTCCACCGCATTCAGTGCTGCTTCAGCGGAGGAATCGCTCTGCACGCCGACCACCCTGCCGCTTAAATCTTTGAGCGTTTTGTAGGTGGACTCCGTCTTGACCAGAATGATCTGGTTGTTGCTCATATAGGGAATGCTCAAAGCCATCGCTTCGGCGCGCTCAGGGGTTTTGCTGAAGCCGTTCCACAGGCAGTCCACGTTGCCGTTGTCCAGCTCGGCCTGCTTGTTGCTCCAGTCGATCGGCTGAAGCTTCAGTTCTACGCCAAGGCGTTTGCAGGCTTCCTTCGCCAGATCGATATCGAATCCAATCAATTCGCCGGTATTGGTATCTTTATAGCCCATCGGGGGGAATGCATCGTCCAGTCCAACAACCAGAGTGCCGGCTTTTTCCACCTTGTCCCAGGATTCGTCTGCGCCGGCCGCGGAGGAAGCCGACTGATTTCCCTGGCCGCAGGCAGTCATGCCGAGCGATATGGTAAGAGCGAGGAGCGAAGCCAGTAATTTCTTCATAATAACAGTCCTTCCGATTTTGATCACATTTCGGACGCTTTAGCGTAGTAGCATTAGAAAGTGTCCGCGATAACGTTTTTTATTCTACTCGATTCGTAAGAAAAAGTAAAGAGATTTTGAAAAGTCTATGCAAAGTATGCAAAAAGCTTCCGGATTTGCCGGAAGCTTTCAGAGCATCATTACAGCAAAGCGCGGCCCCTTGACGGAGAATTCCGCAGGCGCCGCGCTCTTTTAGAAATTACCGGGAAATGATTAGTTGAAGTAGCTGCGGTTGCGGGCAGCCTGACCGTGCTGTGTCACGTTATACGCCACGTCAAAGCGGATGGAAACGTGATTCAGTACAGTGGAACCACTCAGCACATCCACCACAACATAACAGGTGCCGGGGGCCTTTCCGGTTACGCGGTAATTGCCGTTGGCCAGCCTCTGCACGGTGGCAATTCCGGTGCGGCTGGAATAAACGTTGATGGTTTTGGTGTAGGCGTTTCCGGCCAGAACAACACCGATGTCGTAAATATTGCCGGGGGCCATGGTGTAGGTATTCGTATCGATCATAACAGAACCGGCATACTGCACACCGTTGTAAATCAGATCGGTATTGGTGGAGCCGTTATCGGTTCCGGTGTTCGCGCCGGCGGGGATATCCGAAGAGGGATCGCTCTTGAGCTTAAAGGTATACCCCTTGCTGTTGGCGTATGCGCGCACATAGGAATCCGATGAGCCGCGCAGCGTCGTATTGTCCGAAAACGCGTTGCGGCCGATGTCCTGCACGCTGTCGGGGATGACAAGAGTATAGAGTTTTGTGCAGTCATAGAACACACCGTCGCCGATTCCCCTCAGCCCATCCTCTATAGTGACGGAACTGAGCATCTGATCGTAGGCAAACAGGTCGTCCTCCAGGGTGCCGAGTTCGGCGGGAATATTGACGGACTGCAGGCGTGAGCAGTAAGAGAAGGCGCCCTCTCCCAACATGGAAAGATACTGGGGAAGCTTGACAGACTGCAAATTAACGCAGTAGGCGAACGCCTCTGATTTGATTTCTTCCAGAAGTGAGGGCAGCGAAATCCCTGTCAGCGCGCGGCAGTTGTAAAATGCACGTTCCCCAATGGAATAGAGCGAGCGCGGAAGGGTTACACTGGTCAAAGCGGTGCAGTTGAAAAAGGTTTTATCCGGAAGCTCTTCCATACCGTCCGGCAGGCTGGCGCTTGTCAGTGCCGTGCAGTAGGAGAAAACGGAATCGTCCATCTCTGAAATGGTGCGGGGAAGAGAAACGGAGGTCAAAGCCTTGCAGTAGCTGAACGCTTCCTGTCCGAGAGTAGTAAGGCCGCTGCGGAAGCTGACACTGGTAAGCTTCGAGCAGTAGCTGAATGCGTTTTCTTCAATAGTATTTACGTCCGGCGGAATAGATATGCTTGTGATGCCGGAATTGTAAAAGGCCGCGTCTTCAATGACAGTGACATTCGACGGAATCGTGATATCGTTTAAAGCGGTACAGCCGCTGAACAGCCCGCTGCTGATTACCGTCAGCTTTTTGGGCAGGGTGATATAATTGAGCTTGGGGCATTCCGCAAAGGCGCGGGTGCCGATCGTCTCAACACTGCTGGGCATTGTAACCGAGGCCAGACGGCCGCAGTCGTAGAAAGCCTTGTCATCAATTGTCTTAACGGAATCCGGAATTGTCACATAGGTCATGCGGTTGTTTCCCGAAAACGCACTTGCGCCGATTTCGGTAACAGTGGACGGGATTTTTACGGTAGTGTCGGTTCCGTTATACTTTGTCAGCACTCCGTTCGTTATTTTAAAATCGCTGGATGCGGCGAATACAGGCGGTGCGGAAAAAGCCGATACAGCCAATACGAAACCGATGACCAGAGTCAGCAGTTTGTATTTCTTCATAGAAACACGCTCCCTTTTTAAAAATGCATAAGATGTCGTTTCATTCTGTTAAACAATATAACTATAATGTATCATGAGATGGGAATATTTGCAAGAAAAGTAACAAGAATGAAAAAACTGCTTTTGCAAAATTGGGAAACGTGTTTTGTGTTGACCATGGCAGCAGAATGGCTTATACTGGAAATGAAGATACCAA
>JAEXDU010000038.1 GCA_023401495.1 Bacillota bacterium | reverse complement strand
TTCATAATATTGTGCTTGCCCGGAACGGACAGCGTAACGTCGGAAAGTTTTTCGCCGCGCTTGTAAACCGAGAAGCTCTCGCAGGCCTTCGGCAGATCAGAGATTCCGCCCGCGGCATAGTCGTTGTCGGGATTCATGCCAAACGTGATGATCCGGGCGTTCTGGATTCCCTCCACCGCCTTGCGGCAGTTCGGGTCGTCGCCGTTGATTACCAGCAGGCGGCTGGTCTGCGAAGAGAACTGATGAAAGGATTTGATGATGTTCTCCAGCGTGCCGAAGTAATCCAGATGATCGGCGTCGATGTTCAGGATCACAGAGATCGCCGGGGTCAGCTGAAGAAAGGTGTCCACATATTCGCAGGCTTCGCAGATGATGGTCTGGCTTTTGCCGACACGTCCGTTCCCGCCGATGGCAGGCAGCTTTCCGCCAATGATCGCGGAGGGGTCCACGCCGCCGTCGATGCACACCTGGGTGATCATTGCGGTGGTGGTCGTTTTGCCGTGCGTGCCCGAAACGGCAATGGAGTTCTCGTACCGGCAGGTGACGATCCCCAGCATCACGGAGCGTTCTACCACAGGGATGCCGCGCTCTTCGGCGGCCATCAGTTCGGGATTGTCGTGCTTGACCGCTGCGGTGTATACCAAAAGCTGTGCGTCGCCGATGTTTTCGGCCTTGTGTCCCATCGAAACGGGAATTCCGTAAGAGCGGATTCTATCAAGTGTATCGGATTCGTTCACATCGGACCCGGTCAGCTCAAATCCCTCATGGTGAAGAATCTCTGCCAAAGGGCACATGCCCGACCCGCCGATGCCGACAAAATGGATGCGTTTGACCTGATCTAAAATATCCTGCTTCATAAAATAAGGACTCCTTTTATCCTGAAATCGCCGTACAAACGGCGCGAAAAATTGAAACTTCATTGCTTTTAGCGTACAGAAGGCTTACCTATCTATTATATTGCTTTCGTCACATAAAATAAACAACTTTTTTTATTTTCCGGCGGAAAAAACCAGCCGGATATTCTTTTGCGCAATCACAACCACAAGCAAAAATCCATACTATATTTTAGCAGACGAAATAGGAGGTTATGAAGCTTGGAATGGAACAGCTTTGGAGTGATCGGCGGCGATCAAAGGCAGATAGCGCTGGCAGAATCCATGGCAGCTGACGGATATACGGTATATGCCTACGGTTTTGATAAAGCGGCGGAGCTCAAGGGAGTTCGGCCGGCAGAACTGAGAGACCTGGCACTGGTTTGCGACACGATTGTGCTGCCCTTGCCGGTAACGCGGGACGGGCAGCATTTGAATACGCCGCTGGGCAGCGAGCTGATCCCGCTTGACGAGGAGTTTGCCCAACTGATGCGGAACAGGAGAGTGTTTGGAGGCATGATGGATCGGCTGTATCAAACCAGCGAGCTGTGGCAGGAGATAGACACCCGTGATTACTTTGCCAGAGAAGAGCTGGCTGTACGCAACGCGGCACTGACAGCAGAGGGAAGTATTGAAATCGCCATGAAAGAATACCCCGGCGCAATCGGGAAATCCCGCTGTCTGGTAGCGGGATTTGGGCGCATCGGCAAAGCGTTGGCACATATGCTGCGGGGGCTGGGGGCCAGAGTGTCCGTCAGCGCGCGCCGTCCCGAAGATTTTGCCTGGATCGAAGTGTACGGCTACGAGCCGGTGCACACCGGCAGTATCTGTCAGAAAGAACAGTACGATATTATCTTTAATACCATCCCGGCCCGGGTGTTTACCAGGCGGGTTCTGTCCACCATACCCACGGATACGATTTTGATCGATTTGGCGTCTGCTCCGGGCGGTGTGGATACAGAAGCGGCGGAAAAGCTGGGCATTCATGTGATTCCAGCGCTTTCTCTTCCGGGGAAGGCTGCCCCAAAAGCGGCGGGAGAGGTCATTAAGGGGACTATTTACAACATGATGGAGGAGTGAGAGCCTTGAGCGGATTGACCATAGGCTATGCATTGACAGGCTCGTTCTGTACCTTTGAAAAATCGGTGGAGCAAATGCGCCGTTTGATAGACGAGGGGCATCGGCTGATTCCGATCATGTCGGAAACCGCCTTTTCAACAGATACGAGGTTTGGCCGTGCGCAGGACTGGAATCAAAAAATTGAGGAACTTTGCGATCACGAAATCTGGCATACGATCGTTCAGGTAGAGCCGATCGGCCCGAAGCGCCTGGTCGATCTGATTTTGATTGCCCCCTGCACAGGGAATACCCTGGCCAAGATGGCCCACGGAGTAACGGACACCGCCGTAACAATGGCGGCAAAATCTCATTTGCGGGTAGGAGGACCGGTACTTCTGGCCATTTCCACAAACGATGCGCTGAGTGCGGCAGCCCAGAACGTAGGCCGCCTGATGAACACGAAGCACATTTATTTTGTTCCCATGGCGCAGGATGACCCGGAGAACAAGCCGAATTCCGTTGTATCGGATTTCAGCCTGCTGCCTGCCGCAGTGCTCAGTGCGGTACAGGGCAAACAAATGCAGCCGGTACTGCTGCCAAAATAAAAGGAGGGCGTTTCCGATTGGAAAACGCCCTTTTTTGCGGGCATGAAAAAACAGAAGTTGATTTTTCATTTTTAAAAGAATAAAACCAACCGATGATTTGAAAAGATGATACATACTTCTTACGGATTATTATATGAAAAAATCGTAAGACAAATGGATGCTTTTCAATCCGGAGTTGACATTCTGCGGGTTGTTTTTTCTTTCCGGATGAAACCGGAAAGCTTCTATCACGACGGAACGCATTTTGAAAGGTTCGTTTCATGAACCGTTAGGATAAGATCACGGAAATGGCGACAAGGAAAAAGAGCTCCTCGATTCTTCGGACGCGGTTCCCTTCCTGTTTTTTTGATGAACTGGGTGAAGATCACCGAGCCAAAGAGAATTGATCTCACCGCGATTCTGTTTTTCTGAACGTGGAACTTTCCTTAGCCCAGAATATCACAGATCATAGATATCCGCAAATTGAAGAATCCTCGGTAAAGGAGCGGCTGTAGCATTTCCTGAAGGTTAAAACGAAAAACATACAATCAAAAAGGGACACACCGAATCAATCGGTGTGTCCCTTTGCTGTTGGTTTGATTCGCAGTTTCATGGTGAACTGCTGCAATATGGTGCAACTTCTCAGAAAGTGAATCCATGGGATTCTGTAAATACCCGGATTTCACATCATGTCTTTCACAGAAAGTTACTTTAGGTCTTGAATACTCATCTTTTCAAGCTCCGCACGTAGCTTCATTTTTTCGCGGCAGCCAAAATAAATGCCAAGCAAAACGATCGTCGGAATATTGTTGAGCAGGAATGTAGATGCAATCAGAATGAATATTTCCCCGCCGCTCATTCCATCGTATACAGCCAACCCTAAAACCATCAGTAAAGAATACAGAAACGTAATTGCCGGGAGGATCAGCCCAAACCATTTGCTGTTCTTCTTCGATAAGAATATCTGAAGAAAAACGCCCCCCACCAATAAAACCAATACAAAAAACAATGTGACTGTTACATTGGCCACGTTATTCGCCTCCTTTCAGCTTTTTATATTCCGAAATCAGAACCTTAGCTGTGTCAAAATCGATCTTATCATTGACAGCCAGTCGCTTGATCAGTGAAATGTATGGTTCATTTGAGATATCTTCGTTTATTTGAATCTTCTGGATTAATTTGTCCAGCCGGAGTCTTACGGTTGGATAAGTGACGCCGTATTGATTGGCGATTTCTTTCAGTGAACCTGACGCTAACAAAAAGTTCTTCATAAAAGACACATCCTCTTGATCAAGACCGACCATCCATTCAGGAACAATGTCTATTGCCATAAAGCACCTACCCTTCTTTAACTATATTTAGTATATGCTTTAATTTTATTTAAGTCAATAAAAAAGATATTTTATATAAAATAAAAGCTAGTATCTAAAAGATATTGGATTTTCGTATCGTTCGATTATAAAACAGGGAAAATGGTAAATCCACCCAAAATCTGTTTTCGCTTTTTTCGCGTCCGAAAAGTCCAGCTTGGTGATCATGTTCGGGTTAGCAATATCGGTTACTTCCATTTCGTTCAGGTACTGGAAGTCTTTGAGGGCCTGCTCCGTGCTAGCGGAGTATTCGTCGCTGATGGCGGTAAACAGATAGCTCAACTGATCTCCAGGCGGGTTCGCAGGGTCTTGACCGCATCGCTCTTGTCACCCCGTTTGTAGATGCCGGAGGAACAGAGCCGCCAACTGGCCGAACGAAGTCGGAGTCTTGCGCAGCAATCGCAGACCATAGATGCAAGCTGTTGACAAATCAGCGAGGAGGATTTATAGTTTAAGTAAACTATAAGTATACTTAAACGCACTGTAATGAAATGGAGAAATGACGTGGGACGAAAAGAACGCAGCCAAAGGGAAAAGGAACTCAGGCGCAGCGATATCATCGACGCCGCCGAACGGGTTTTCTTTTCCAAAGGATATGAGAATACCTCGATGGATGAAGTTGCAAAGGAGGCGGAATTCAGTAAGCGAACGGTTTATATGTATTTCAGCAGCAAAGAGCAGATTTATTACGAAATCATGATTCGGGGATACCGGCTGCTGATCGATATGCTGGAAGCCGGTTTCGAAGAGAAAAAACCTCAAAATGCAGTCGAAGAGCTGCGCTGTATCTTCTTTTCTTTTTTTCAGTTCAGCCAGGAACATGCCGCGTATTTCAAGGCGATTATGGAATATGAGACCAGGGATTCCGACCAATGCGCTGGTCTGGAGGACGCACTGATCGAGGAATGCTACCAGTTGGGCGAGCAGATTTTTGACTATCTTTCGCGGGCAC
Source organism: Bacillota bacterium (assembly GCA_023401495.1). Classification (GTDB taxonomy): domain Bacteria; phylum Bacillota; class Clostridia; order Oscillospirales; family Acutalibacteraceae; genus Faecalispora. The sequence goes on along the minus strand of JAEXDU010000038.1, from coordinate 12,198 downwards.
TGCAAAAAGGGATACAGGAGGGGAGCCTGCGCAAGGGACTTGATAGCGAAAAGGCCGCGTTGATCTTGTGGGCGTGTACCGTTGGCGTTTTCAATACCAGAGAGAAGAAGAAAGAGTATTTAAGAAACTACCACAGCATTGATCCTGAAGAGTTTGTAACGGAGGCTTTCGATATGATGATGCATTTGATTGCAGACAAGGGAGAAACCGAAAATGAAGGAGAAAAAAATTCGTAAGTACATGGTCAGGGGGCTTATCGGCATTGCCGGGGTGTTTCTACTGTTATTGGCCACTCTTTTTGTCATCAGCGGAGGTTTTATGAAACAGCATTATCTGGAACCATGGTCAAAGGAGTACGCCACGCAATATGACGATGTGAGAATACGTCTTACGGCTGGCGGAATTCTTGCCGCCAGCGGACACAACATGCAGCCGTGGATCATTCGGCTCGACCCTTCCGATCCCACGGTATTCCATCTTTATGCCGACAGCAAGCGCATGACGAAGGAAGTGGATCCTTATGCACGACAGATGATGATTTCGCAGGGCACTTTTCTGGAATATGTCGCCGTGGCCGGTAAAAAAGAAGGGTGGGATACCAGAATCGAGCTTTTCCCGGATGGAGAGTACGATGAGGGGGACCTTGCCCACAGCATGGACACCCTGCCGGTGGCAAAGATCACGCTGGTAAAAGCGCAGCCGCAGGAGATTCCGCTCTATGGAGCCATGTACCTGCCTGATACCAATCGGGAGCCGTACCGTGCCGAGGGACTTTCTGTATCGCAGGTTTCCGCCCTGGAATCACTTTCAGATGCCGCCGGAATTTCCATTCAGGTGTATCAGGAACAGGCCGAGCTTTCAAAAATTGGCGAGTATGCCCTGAAGAGCGCGGAAATAGAAGCGGGAGTCTCCCGTGTCATGGAGGAATCCAGTGCGATTTTCCGCGCCAGCGAATACCAGAAAAATCGATACCGTTATGGCTTTTCTGTAGAAGGTCAGGGCGCGTCGGGATTCAAGATGCATGTTTTACAGGGAATGCTCACTGTTTTTCCGTCTTTGAATTCTGGTGAAGCTGCCGCCCGCAATTTTATCAGTTATGCCAGCGCGTCGGTTCACAGCACGCCGGCTTACACAATGATCGTCACGCAGGACAACAGCAGAGCTTCTCAGGTGGAAAGCGGAATGCTCTACAGCAGGCTGGTGCTGACTGGGCATACGTTGGGCCTTGTTATGCAGCCGCTCAGTCAGGTTCTGGAGGAATACCCTGAGATGAACGGCCCCTATACAGAATTCAAGCAGGCCTACGCGCCGGGCGGTGGCACGGTGCAGATGCTGTTTCGTGTGGGATACCCGACCAAGGAAGTACCGCTGAGCATGCGGCGGGACGTAATGGATTTTATTGCGAAGTAATCGTGATGTGAAAATTGCTGTTCCAGATTCGGGCCATGTTGGGTTGGCTGGCAAAAGAGGCAGCTGCTTGCAGAATAGGATAAAAGCAATAAAAGCAGGGGCGACGGTGGAAATGGATTGCGCTTCAATTGTTAGGCGGGGGTACAAAAGCTGTCGCGGCAAAATAAAAAGGCTTGCTGTCTGTGAATCACAGGCAGCAAGCCTTTACGGTTGCTTGTAAAATATGATCTGGCTTTCTGTATCGCTTTATTGGAAAACGCCGTCTCTTGCTTGCCGGCTCAGTTTTCTCTCTTCTTTGCGTCCGAAGAGTTCAGCTTGGCAATCGTGTCCGAATCGGCGATGCCGGTTACTTCCATTCCGTTCAGGTACTGGAAGTCCTTGACGGCCTGCTCCGTGCCCGCGGTGTATTCGCCGCTGATGGCAGTAAACATGTATCCCAGCTGATCCAGGCGGGTTTGCAGAGCCTTAACCGCATCGCTCTTGTCACCCCGTTTGTAGGTGCCGGAGGGAACAGCGCCAGCCGACTGGCCGGACGAAGTCGGCGCCTTGCTCGATGCAGCGGAGCTGCTGGAGGAAGACGGGGAGGACGAACTGCTGCCGGAGGAAGCGGGAGCTGACGAGGAGGATTCAGACGGCTTGGAAGAGGGAAGGTTCCCCTCCAGCAGCTCAGGATATACGGTTCCCGCCATAAAGCTGACGGCCTGAATCATTCCGCGCCCCTGACGTTCCATATAGGTCGGGTTCATTTCATACACTTGGTTTTTCTGAACAGCTTCCAGCTTTTTATATTCGGCGGATTCCTGCAGCTGTTTTTTCACACCTTCAGCACAGAAAATGTACTGCGGGTTCGAGATGGTCAGCGCCTCGGTGGAGGCCTGTCCGCCGTTGCTGCCCGCAAACGCATTGACCAGACCTGCGCTTTCAATCAGCTTGCCGGCAAGCATGTCCCCAGTGGCCGCCTTACCCTTTGCATCATACAGGTAGCAAACGGTTACGGGGGAGTCTTTCTCCGGAATCACGCGTGTAATATCGTCAAGCGTCAGGTAAATATTGTTCGCTGTTTTGATGCCCTTTTGGTAGCCGGTGGAACCGCCCTTGATCGCCGCGCCCACTTCGGAGTACAGGCGTTCCAGATCGGAGCGGCTGGCAGCGGCGGGGAGGATCAGCGAAAGGATGCCCTCCTTCTGCAATGCAGCGGTAACCTCGTCACCGGGGTTCGTTTCAAACAGCGCCAGTGTGGCGCCGGTTGCCTTCACCGCGGCGGGATCGGATGGATCCACATTCGGAAGAACGGATAAATCCTCCTGATCGCAGTCCTTCGATTTTGCTTTCAGAGAGATTTCGTACCCCATCGCAAGGATCACATCGGCAAGGCTCGGCGAAAACACGGCAATCCCGGCCGGCTCGCTTTTTAAAGTCACAGTCCCGATTGTCACGGGGAAATCCTGTTCAGCGGCGCCGGAACTGATGTCGCCCTTACCGGCACATCCCGTAAAAGCAGAAACAATCAGCACCGCTGATAGTAATCCGGCTATCATTCGTTTCAACTGTCCCATACAATCCTCCCTGATCTTTCGTTTTCAACACTTTACAGAATGTTAACATAAAAATATAAATAAAATATGAAGCCGCCGTAAAGTCTGTGATTTTATAGGATGCTTTTTCCCTGGCGGATTCTGGATTCGGCCATACGGACATACTGCTGCGCGCAGCGGGGAGAACGCCCGGCGCGTTCGAGCGCGAAACGTTCCGCACCGATCAAAAGCTGCGGCAGATGCTCCGAAAGGCCGTGCTGATGGGCAAGCTTTTCCACAATGTCCAGATACTGTGCCTTGTCCGGCAGCATAAAGCGCACAGAAAGGCCGAAACGATCCGCCAGAGAAAGGCTCTCCTGAATCGTGTCGACGCGATGGATTTCATCGCCCTCGCGGTCTGAAAAGGTTTCCCGCAGCAGATGCCGCCGGTTAGAGGTTGCGTAAATCAGCGTGTTTTCCGGCCGGGCGGCCAGACCACCCTCCAACACTGCTTTCAGTGCGGCATAGGTGTCGTCCTGCCGGGAGAAAGAGAGGTCGTCGATGAACACGATAAACTTCATCGGCAGCCCCGCCAGAATTTCTACCAGATCGGGGAAATGGGGGATTTCCGCCTTCGGCATCTCGATCAGGCGCAGCGACGGAAATTCATGCAGCAGCGCTTTTACGGTAGATGATTTTCCTGTACCGCGGTCGCCGTACAGCAGGCAGTTGTTGGCCGGCAGGCCCTGCACGAAGGAGCTCGTATTTTCCAGTACCATTCCGCGCTGCAGTTCATAGCCTTTTAAATCCTTTAACAGGATCGGATCGGGGTGCTGAACGGGGGACAACATTCCATTTCTCCAGATAAACGCCCGGTTGCGCGCGAACCGGCCGCAGCCGTTCTGTGCGTAAAAGGCTTTCAACTGTGCCAGGCAAGCTTTCGGCTCTTGCTGCAGCTGTGCGATAACCTGTCCGTTTTCCCAGCAGGGAAGGTCCAGCTCCGCAGCCTGCGGAAAGGAACTTCCGGCCAGTATTTCCCGCGGAGTGATTACCGACAGCTCCGTTAGAATTTTCAAATCACGCAGCGCCGCCGCTTCTATCAGAGAAGAAACCTCTTTTCCAGATGCTGCGGCAACCGAAAATGCGTTTTCATCGTACAAAACGGGCTCAGTCAAAGCCTGCGCAAAGTTTGTGTCGGCATTTTTTTGCCCGAGCAAAGCGATCAGATTTCCCCAGGCCGTTAAAAAAGCTTCGGGTTGATCTCCCTGCGCCGCGTTCAACAGACGAAAAAACGCCTCCGGCACGCTTCTTTCCAAAACACCTCTATATACAGAAAGTGAGGCCATTTTCCATGCAGCCTCCTGAATTTGATTCACGATGATTGCCCCTTTCCTGAGATTCAATGCTATTGTACCGTTCCTGTCACTTTAAGTCAATAAAAGTGCTTGACTTTTGCGGACATTCTCTATAAAATAAATAGGCATGGACGGCAAGCGCTTTTTCTTTGCTTGACATCGGGCATTAATGGAAGCGTATCGAAGTGGTCATAACGGGCCTGACTCGAAATCAGGTGTACGGCAACGTACCGTGGGTTCGAATCCCACCGCTTCCGCCAAAAAAGAACCCAGCCTTTTGGCTGGGTTCTTTTTTAAAACTTCAATGTGACTCGAAGTGATTCGAACCCGTAAGGGTATAAGTATCAAGAAAATGTGATTGAGGTACGTTCTTAATGAAGAGCGGTGCGGCGGTGTCATTTTAATGTCGTCGAGTCTCTCTGCGTCCACCGAATGATCAGATATTAAAGGAAGATTATGTCTTAATTTCAGCCTGGATGTATGGTACAATGGAAAAAATGAGATTCTATTCAGCAGATCATCATTCGGGGCATTCAGCTTTTATCATAAAAAGACAGCTCAGATCAGCAATTGTATGAAAAGGAGATTGATATGAACGATACATTGAGAACAATAGCAGAGCGATTTTCCTGTCGCAGCTTTACGGATCAACAGCCGGAAGATAAATATCTTCACGCGATTGCTGAAGCGGCCATTCAGGCGCCCAGCGGAATGAATCGGCAATGCTGGCATGTGATTGTGGTAAAGAACAAAAATATAATTACCGAGATGGAACAAGAGGGAATGAATTTTTTATCCAGCATGGAGGATCAATGCATGTATCGCCGCATTCTCTCGCGAGGCGGAAAACTGTTCTATAACGCTCCCTGCATGATAGTAATTGCGATAAAGCAGGCATATCCCCAAGGCGCGGAACTGATTGATTGCGGAATATTGGCACAAAATATCGTTTTGGCTGCAACATCCCTAGGGATTGCCAGCTTGCACTGCGGTTTTGTTGGATTGGCATTTGCCGGAGAAAGAGCGGCCGAGTTCAAAAACAAACTCAAGTTTCCGGAAGGCTATGAATGCGGTATGGGAATTTTGCTGGGATATGCAACAGAGACAACGCCTCCTCATGTTCCCAATCAGGAGAAAATCACAATGATAGAATGATCTTGCAGAAAAGCAAAATGAAAGAACTGATTTTAAGGCCGTTGGTCCGATAAATCCGCGTCACTTCGTCCCAAAAATACAAATTGAAATCGTCATCCGTATTCCAGACGCTATTGACAACAGATGCTGATTTCATATAAAATCACCGTTTCTGCAAGAAAAAGTCTGTAAACAATATTGTTTACAGGCTTTTTTTATTTCTGTAATTGCTGTTTTAAATCCCGATCAGGTGGAAGTGCTGTTCTTTTTTCTGATGCTTTTCAGTTTCCAAAGTATGTCATTCAGAACATGGAGCAATGCTTCGATAGAGAACAGCTTAGAAGTGCAGTCCAGATAAACATGGAGGTCGGCCGTGAGGACTGAAATCGGAATCGTAGCTATTCTTGAATCTACTTCACAGGATATCATCCGTCGGCAGCAGGAGGGAGCAGCGATACTGCAAATCGAGGGACAACATTCAAATGAAAATTTTATTCTGTTCCTTCTTCAAAAATTCTTCTGTATAAATCTTCCCCAAACGCTGTCTGTAAGGGCTCACCCGGTACGACTTTGAAAGTGCGCTCTCCAGTCTCCGGACGTTGTGCCCGTAAATACTGTGCTTCATCGTTGCCGAGAAACGCGGCGGCGTAAGTATACAGATGTGTCACCGAAAAGACTTCTACGCTGTTTTCGATCAGCGCCTGTGTGATTTGGCGGCAGATTTCGGAGCCCTCACGTTCGTTCGTGGCCGCAAAGGATTCGTTGAACAGCATCAGCGCGCCGCTTTGTAAATGATCGGCGAGCCCGCTCATGCGGGTAAGCTCCTCATCCAGCTTGCCGCTTTTCATGGTAGTGTCTTCTTCTTTTTTAAAGTGAGAAAATACGCCGTGACGGATGGGCGCTGAAAAGCTGTCCGCACATACAAACATTCCGCATTGTGCCATGAGCTGTGCCTGCCCCAGGCTTCGCAGAAAAGTGGATTTGCCGCCCTGATTCGCACCGGTAATCAGATACAACTGCTTGCCCGTGGCCTCCAACTCGTTGCCGACAGTGGCGGTGTTTTTTGTCAGTGCAAGGCTCACGTCATAGAGCCCCCGCCAGGATCGGTCTTTGCGTTCGGAAGGGAACAAGTCCGGCATGCAAACTGGCATCCCCAGCGCCTGCAGGATGTCCGCCAGATTCAGACAGCCAACGTAGAATGCCAGTTCCCCCCGAAGCATTGCGAAGAATCCTTCCAAATGCTCCGCAGCCTGCGCCAGCGCGTTCGTAGCCTCGTTGATGGCACGGTCACGGCGCTTTCCAAGGTCTGTTGCCCCGGCATCGTCACGGGGCGCTATGGTAAACGACGGGGCAAAATGCCAATACCACCAAGGTTCTTTCCGGTTCTTCCGTCGAAGCACATAGCCAATGCCCTGCAGATAGCTTCCCAGGGCCGAACTGACGATCGTACCATTACTTTCTTTCAGGTCGTTCAAATGGTCACGCACCTCGGCAAAATAGTCGTCGCTCAACTCTTTCTGGAGCATCATGAGCAAATTCCGGAATCCCTCTGACTGAAAGCCGGGAAGCCTATCGTCCGCCACCAGGCGCAGTTCCATCAGCATTTTGGTGTAGAGCTTCAAAAGGTCAACAGCACTTGAAAAGATGCTGGACAGATAGGAGGAAGACAGCCAATTCCATGAGCTCTTTCTCCGGCGTTCTGTCTCAACCGTTATTTCATAGAGTTTCCTCACGGCATCCGCATTTTGGAATGCGTCACGCAGATGATCCTGTCGATAACGGATTTCGTCTATGGATTGCAGTGGGCAGAAGATCGCAGCACTGCACGAAGCTTTTATCACTTCATCCTGCTGGGCCATATTCGAAATGAGACACTGCAGCTCAAGGTCTGCTGTCAGTGTATCTTTCCCGAAACACGATTCAGCCTTTATAGGAAAGTCTTTGTCCCGAAACATCAGGTATGCCTTCATTTTTTGATCCTCCCGCGGAGCTGCTCATAGGTCAGGCCGTGTTTTCCGGCAATATAGATAGCATAGGCGAGGCCGTCGGGCGGCTTTCTGCTGATTTGATAAGTCCGTTCAGCCGGGTCTTCTTTCTGGACCGTACTCATCATGCTGACTGTTTCCGGCCCATGGGAGGCCAGTTCGTCGAGAAAAGTTACGACCACGGCGGGCGCCCCCAAAGCGGCAAAGGCGTCCATCATATGCCCGCCGAGAGAAAGTGCGTCGGAAAGCGTTGTAGAGGAAAAAATCTCATTTATGATCAGAATACTCTTGCTTGTGGCCTTGGAAAGCAACTCATGAAGTCGTACAAGATCGTCCTGCAGTTTGCCGTTTAACGTAGATAGATTTTCTTCCCGTCCGAAATGGGTGAAAATGTTGTCAAACAAGTATAGTGCGGCCTCACGACCCGGTACGCACAGTCCCAAAGAGGCAAGATAGTGTACCTGTCCAAAGGCCCGGGCAAAGGTTGTTTTGCCGCCTTGGTTTGGACCGGTTATCACCATGATATGCTCCGGTGCATTCAGCACAAAGTCATTGGTTACTGTCTTTTCCCGCGTAACAGCGGCAAGTGCAAGGTCGAATCCATCCAAATTGTAAAGATGCTCCGATGTATTGCAAAGCTTTGGGTAGTGAAATGGAAGCCCCGTCTGCCGAAGAGGACAGACAAAATCCAGCCAGGAAAGGTAGAACTGAATCTCGCGAGAAAAACGTAAAATCGTTTCATCGTCGAAGTGAAAATAGTTGGAACAAAAGCTGTTAAGATCGGCAAAAAGCTCCGGATAAAGTTCCGCGAGCATGTTCAGTACGGCGGCCTCTATATGCGCGGCATAGGGTTCTTCCAGCAGCTTTTGACGATAATCCTTGACATCTCCCTGTCTGAATTTTTCAAAGGCAGCGAGTATCTGCTTGGAGTGATCGGGCTGCCCTTCATATTTGCGGACATGGATGGTTCCATTTTTAATCAGCATACAGTATTCCACAGTGGAAAGCTCGTCGCGAAGCCGCTTCACATAAGCGCATAGACCCGCATAGCTTTCCGACGCACAGTATGCCTGAAGGTATTCCGCAAAACCGCGAAGTCCTGCCGAACGGAGCGCCAGTTTGATAAGCCCCTCAGAAAGCGCGGAAACGGTGAGGCAATACCTTTCTGCATAGTCCAGCATATGTCCTCTGGTAAGATAGTTGTTGTTCCAGCTGTCGTTAGAGGTCAGCGCTTTCCGGATTGTATCCATATAACGGCCCAGATCGTAAACCGTCTTGGAAAATCCGGCGAACAAGGAGAGGAGCTCGTCGCTTTCCAGCTCCCGCATGACGTCCTGCCGGTAGAGAATCACCTCTGGGTTATGCAGTGCGGTATAAAAGAAACCCTCCAGTTTGAATTCTTTTTTCGCTTTCAGAATCGGTGCAAATATCTGGTCAAGGTTTAAGTCCTTGAAGCAGTCCGGTGCATCGGTCTGCTGCGGTTCGCTGTGTTGTTCCCGGGAAGGAAACAGAATACTGTAGAACATAAAAACTCCCCTTTTTCTAAGAGACACAAAACAAATCCCGATGATGTTGATAGAAATGATTCGCTTTCACGGTTTTGGTTTTGCCGTGAGAACCTTTCTTTTCCAGTTTCTATCGATGTGTGAGCAAGTGGTACAAGGCTCTATAGCAAAAAAGCCAATGCTTCTGCTTTCGGCAGAAGTCATCAGCTTTTGTAAGCGGTTCCGGTATCACCGTGGGAGCACTTCTTTCCCTTCACTTTTTGCAGGAATAACTTGACCGAGATGTATTCTATGAAAGTTTTTGCGTTTACACCTCTATGCTTTCGAATTTCGCGACATAATGAAACTTCAGCGGCTTTGTCCTCTGCGTATTTACAATTTCAACATGATCCATTTTTCCAAAACTGATTAAGACCTCCAGGCAGACTTCCCGTTCTTCTCCCTTGTTCAGATCATAATGGGACGGCTGATTGTCTTTGGGAGGGAGAATCCATGCACAGTCGTCGGGGTTATAAGATAAATGGTTCATGCGCAGACTGCCCTCAATCACGGTTATTTTATAAATACATTTACCCACCTGAACCGGCAGAAGGCAGGCATTCGGCCCGATATTGAGCTGTCCGTTGAGCGTTACAATATCATCTAAATATTCGCACTGCTGCGTTTTTCTGGAGGCTTTTTCATTGGTAGCTTTTTCGGGAACAATCATGACGATGCATTTGGCGTATTTCACAACGTATTCTGCGACAGAACCAATTTTCTGAAACCACCCCGTCTTGGTCGATTTTGTCATGATGATAATATCGATATTGTTTTGCCCGGCACAAGCTAAAATGGCTTCGCCTGCACGCCCGAACAGAACTTCCTTTTTCACGTCATAATCGTTTAAATGATCCGCGACGGCCTCCAAAGTCGATTCCAACGGATATTTCGCTTTCTTCAGTTCATTCTCCGAGTACAAATGCTCTACATCCTCCCGAACCATCAGCAAAATGATTTTGACGGCGTCTGTACGGTAAAGAGATTTTGCCAAATCGACAGCTTTCATACTGCGTTCTGTTCCATCGATAGGGATCAAAATGTTTTTCATATTTTCATCTCCTCAAATAAAAAAAGCTGACGATTCTGCTCAATGCAGAAGTCATCAGCTTTGTAAAGCGGTTTCGGCATAGCCGTGGGAGAACTTCTTTCCCATTTATTGATTGTATTATAACATATGTGCCCTCTGTTTTCAATAAAAAGCTTTGATGGACAGTCGGTTAAATTAGCTAATCATTTCAATAGAAGATCTATCATCATTTCTCTCAGCCAAACTGCTTATGGAATATCATAAGCTTTTCTGTCAGAACAATGGAACTATCTTTTTAAAATCTCTATTGCATTTTAGCCGTGATTGTATCGTAAGAGAATCAACCCGGATTAAAAGAGCGCACCCGAGAGGAAAAGAAGTCTTACCCATAATTGGGGTGCCTCGATGATTCCCGTTCTGTTTGATAAAAAGTAATCAGGAAATCTTGACAGTAAATTTAGAAGTGTTATACTGATGACACGATAGGGCTGCTCCTACCGCTAAAAATTAGAAAATTGTGATATGTTGCTCCATCAATTCAGCAATGCAGCGTAGAACAGAAGTACCGATCAATTGAATATTCAAAAGTGATGAGGCTCACTTGAATTGCTGAAAAGCTGATGGCTTCTACCGGAAGGTAGAACCATCGGCTTTTTTATTTTTTATGTAAACAAACAGGAGTGGAGATTTGATGAACATTATACAGATGCTGGTTTACGGAATTCCACAAAGGCTTGAGAGATTTTGTATTGACTCCAAGTGGCGCGCATGGATGATGCCGATGCTGTTCAGGAACCAGATTTTGATCTCAACATCGCGCTGAGAATCGCCGTGGTTGTCCTTGTGTTTTCTGCGCCAATCCGAAACCCAAATCGAGGAGGGAATTTTGATGTCTCAAAGGAAAGACAGGGCCGGTATTGAAAATATGTATCAGGGTGCGGGATTAAGCAATGCCGATGTTTCAGAAAAACAAAAGCGGTACGGGTACAATGAAATTCTTGAAAAACAGGCGGGATCGGTCGTGGGGGTCCTGAAACGAATGTGGGGCCCCATTCCATGGCTGCTGGAAGCGGCCATGATTTTTGAACTGCTTCTGAATAAGGGCATTCAAGCGGCGGTTGTTTTTCTTCTGCTGGTTTTTTCTGCGGTTACCGGGGAATTTCAGGAGAAACGTGCAAAGAAGGCCATCGGTTACCTGCATCAGCAGTTGCAAATCCATGTTCGAACATTAAGAAACGGAGTATGGCAGACGTTGCCGTCCCGTGAACTGGTACCCGGAGATATCGTGCATGTCAGAGTGGGGGACATTGCGCCGGCGGATATGGAGATTATCAGCGGCACGGTCAGTGTCGATGAGTCCGCACTGACCGGGGAGTCTATCGATGTCACCAAACAGGCTGGCGAAATCATTTTTTCCGCCTCCACGATTCGCCATGGCGAGGTGATCGCAGGTGTTTCGGCCATCGGAATGAAAAGCTCCTACGGCAAAACCGCAGAGCTGGTCCGAACTGCGGAAGCTCCCGGGCGGCTGCAGGCTCTGCTGTTCCATATCGTCCGTTATCTTGCTTATTTGGATGTTGTTCTCGCTGTTATTCTCGTCATTACCGCGTTTGTTCACGGCACACCCTGGCAGGAGCTATTGCCGTTTCTGGTGATTTTGTTTATCGCCACCATTCCCATTTCGATGCCTTCCAGCTTTACCGTGGCAAATTCACTGGAGGCTCAGAATCTGGCGAAAGAGCACGTGCTGATAACGGGGCTGACGGGAATTCAGGAAGCTGCCGGCATGAATGTCCTGCTCGTAGATAAAACGGGGACATTGACCAATAATCGCCCCGAAATTGCTGAGCTGGTTCCTTTTGAACCGTTGGGAGACGCCGAACTGCTAAAACTGGCGGCGGCCACAAGCGACGATACGTCTAAGGACTCCATCAGCGTGGCAATACTGGGGGCATTGAAAAAGCAGAATTTAGAAACGCCGAACAGAGCGTCTTTTACCGCATTCGATCCGGTTCACAAGGTGTCCAGAGCGCAGATCGACGAAAACGGGAGTCGGCAGAATGTGGTTCTCGGTTCCCCCGCGGTTATTGCCGATATCGCGGAAGTGCCGGAGCTGTTTATGGAACAGGTGGAATCATTGAGTTCGAAAGGCTCCAGGGTTCTGGCGGTTGCGATGGGGAGTGGCGAAAAGCTCGCTTGCAGGGGGCTGATTGCACTCGCGGATTC
>JAEXDU010000027.1 GCA_023401495.1 Bacillota bacterium | reverse complement strand
ATCGCGGTCATCTCGCTTTACCGTCCTGGGCCGATGGAATCCATCCCACGGTATATCGAAAACCGGCATCATCCCGAGCGGGTCACTTACCGCCACCCGATGCTTGCCGATATTCTGAAGGTCACCTACGGCTGCATCGTGTATCAGGAGCAGGTGATGCAGATTTTCCGCACGCTGGCGGGGTATTCTTTCGGCCGTGCGGATATTGTACGCCGCGCCATGTCGAAGAAAAAAGCCTCTGTTATGGAGAAGGAGCGTTCCATTTTCCTGTACGGCCTTGTGGCAGAGGACGGCACAGTGGAGGTGGATGGCTGCATCCGCCGCGGCGTGGATGAGGAAAGTGCCAAGGCGATTTTCGGTGAGATGGAGAGCTTTGCTTCCTACGCGTTCAATAAATCCCACGCGGCGGCCTACGCCACTATTTCGTACCAGACCGCGTGGCTCAAGTGCCACTACCCGCGCGAATATATGGCGGCGCTGCTCACCAGCGTACTGGATAACACGAACAAAATCGCTGCGTATATCGCCGAGTGTTCCCGGATGGGCATCCGCGTGCTGCCGCCGAATGTCAATCAGAGCCGCCGCGGCTTTACCGTCGCGGGGCGTGATATCCGCTTTGGCCTGCTGGCAGTCAAGAATCTGGGCGACGGCTTTTTGCGCAGTCTGATTCAGGAGCGGGATACGAACGGAAATTTCGAGTCCTTTTACCAGTTCTGCAAGCGCATGTACGGCAAGGATTTGAACCGCCGCGCGCTCGAAAGTCTGGTGAAATGCGGGGCGCTGGATTCGCTGGACTATAACCGCAACCAGATGCTCTCCAGCATCCAGTCTGTGCTCGATACGCTCGATTCCGACAAACGCCGGAACGTAGACGGCCAGCTCGGTTTTTTCGATACGCCGCAGCTGCAGTCGGAAGAGCCGTCCTTTTCCATCGACCCCATGCCGGATTTCTCCGACGCGGACAAGCTCGTGATGGAAAAGGAAGTGACCGGAATGTATCTTTCCGGGCATCCCATGGGAAAATACTTGCAGATGTATGAGCAGATCGGCGCAACGCCCACCGGCGAGCTGCTGGAGGAAGCCAACGAGCAGACAGGCCGCCACCAGGACGGCGAAAACCTTACGCTGCTGGGCGTCATTTCTTCGGTGAAGCTGAAGGTGACCAAAAACGGCAGCCGGATGGCGTTCATCCTGCTGGAGGATATGTACGGTTCGATCGAGCTTCTGGTGTTCCCGAATGTGCTGGAGCGGTACGGGGAGCTGGTGGCCGAGGGGAATGTCGTAGTGGTAAAGGGACGCCTGAGCCTGACGGAGGAAAAGGATGCGAAGCTGGTGTGCGATACGCTTTCCCCACCGCCGCAGGCGAATGGCGATGCCGCGCCGCGTGCGGGAGCAGATGAGCAGCCCGCCGCGAAACGCAGCTCCAGCCGCCCGGGCCTGTATTTAAAGCTGCCGTCGCAAGAGAGCTTCTGCCATAAGAAAGCGCTGCAGTATATCGCGGTATTCGACGGCGCGACGCCGCTGTACCTGTATTTTGAAGATACCAAAAAGCTGATGCAGGCGCCCATGCAGTATCGCGTCAGCATCAACGATGTTTTGCTCGGCGCTCTTCGCGAGCTGCTGGGAGAGGAAAACGTCGCTTTGGTGCGATGATGCAACTTTTATCCATATTATGGGTATTTTCCTCCATAGTGCCGCCCGCGTGAGAATGGTATAATAATAATCGTAAGAAAAAAACCACAGTATCATTTTGATTCGGGAGGGTCTGAAAGATGGTGAAGAAGCAGATCGCTGTACTCACAAGCGGCGGCGACGCACCCGGAATGAACGCGGCGGTTCGTTCCGTCGTTCGAACTGCGCTCACAAGCGGAATGGGCGTTTTTGGAGTACACAGGGGCTATAACGGCCTGCTCAATTGCGATGTGGAAGAGATGAACCTGCGCAGTGTTTCCGACATTATTCACAATGGCGGAACTGTGCTTTACACTGCCCGCAGCCCGGAGTTCAATTCGCCGGAGGGCGTGCGGCTCGCGGCGGAAAACTGCCGGAAGCTTGGCATCGAGGGTCTGATTGTCATCGGCGGCGACGGTTCGTTCCGCGGCGCGCGCGACCTGACACAGGCCGGGATTCCCTGCATCGGTGTGCCGGGAACCATCGATAATGATATTGCGTGCAGCGAATACACCATCGGTTACGACACCGCGATGAACACCGCCATGCAGATGGTAGACCGCCTGCGCGACACAACTGAATCCCACGACCGCTGCAGCGTGGTTGAGGTGATGGGCCGGCGCTGCGGAGATATCGCGCTGAATACCGGAATCGCGGTCGGGGCCATGGCGATTCTGGTGCCGGAACAGCCGTATGATTTTGAGCGGGATATTTACCAGCGGATGCAGTACACTCAAAAAATCGGCAAGCGCCACTTTATTATTGTGGTGGCGGAGGGCGCCGGGTGCCATGTGGAAGAGCTGGCGAAAGAAATAGAGAAGAATACGGGCATTGAAACCCGTGCGACGATTCTCGGCCATGTGCAGCGCGGCGGTTCGCCTTCCCTGCGCGACCGTGTTGTGGCGACGCAGATGGGCTATCACGCGGTGAAGCTGCTGGAAGACGGCGAGAGCAATCGCGTTGTCGCGATGCAGAACGGCCAGATCGTGGACTTCGACATCACCGAGGCGCTGGAAATGATCCGAAGATTTGATACGGAGCTGTACCGGATCGCGATGAAGGTGTCGATCTGATCATAAAAACAGAAATGCTGCTGCTCTTTTGGAACAGCAGCATTTTTTATGCCGTAAAAGCGTCGGGCAATCGCAGAATTTTCGATGGCCTGCGTTTTCAAAGATCGGATATAGCAAAGCAGAAATCCCCGCCGTGCTCAATAGAACATCGCCAGCGAAGAGGGCAGCGCGCGAAAGGCCGCATATGTAGTAATCGCTGTGATAACGATCCCTGTGACCGTCAGCACGCGGGAATGCCGGTATTCCTCCCCGACGATGCTCTTGTCGCGAATGCTCCACAGCGTGATGGCGAGTGTCAGCGGCAGTACAAAGCCGTTGATGACCCCGGCGATCACAAGCAGCGCGGTGGCCTTGCCGATCGTTGCAATCAGCACGGTGGCTAGTACGATGAATCCGGTAATGAACCATTTTTCGTTGCGCCCGACCACAGGGTACAGCGTTTTTAAAAAGGATACCGAGGTATACGACGACCCGATGATCGTCGTAATGCCCGCGCAGAAGAGTGCGACGCCGAACAGCCGCGAGCCCAGCTCGCCGGCTCCCAGCAGAAACGCCTGGGCCGCGGGATTTTCCGCCGCTTCGATCGCGGAGGACGCTGCCTGACCGCCCGCGGCGCAGACGCCGAATACCACTAAAAAGATCAGAATGCGCGAAAGACCGGTGATCCCGCAGGTAAGAAGAGTGCTTTTCTGAATCCCTCGCAGATTTTCCCGGCCGGAAATCCCGGCATCCAGAAAGCGGTGCGCGCCGGTATAGGCAATGTAGCCGCCGGTGGAGCCGCCCAGAAGCGTAATCAGCGGAACGAGCAGCGAAAGCGGCTGCTCGGGGGAAAGCAGGCCATCAGCCACGCGATTCATGGGCGGGTGCGTCTGAAATGCCATGATCAGCAGGATGACCAGAACCATCACGCTCAGCACCTGAGAGGCCCGGTTAATGCCGTTCGATGTGTTTTTGATGAGAAACAGGGAAACGGCAAGGCCGCACGAAATCAGGTAGCCCGCCTGCAGCGGCAGCCCGCACACAGCGTTCAGGCCAAGGGCGGCGCCGCCCACGTTGCCGATGGCGAAGGTAAAGCCGCCAAAGGTGACCAGAATGGCGATCACGTTTCCAGAGCCGGGCAGCACCCGGTTGGCGAGCTCCTGCCCGCGCAGGCCTGAAATCCCCAGAATGCTCCAGATATTGAGCTTTGCGATGGTATCCATTACGATCATCGCGACGACCACCGCCGCAAGGCTCTGGCCGTACTGCGCGGTAAACAGCGAGGTCTGCACCATAAAGCCCGGCCCGATGGATGACGCGCCGGTCATAAAGGCCGCCCCGATCAGGGCTGCCCGTATTCTCTTTTGTTCGGGTTCCAGCTGGATCATTTCTTACTCCCTTTCGGTTCAGGTACTCGGGAAAGGTCCCGCTCTAGTATCGTACCGTTTTGCGGCGGGAAAAGCAAGAGCTACCACAAAAACAGCGGGAAAAAGAGGTTCTGCTTGGCCAATGAAGGGAGCTGATGTTTCGGCCTAGATTGCGCCGCACAGCATCAAAAAGGCGTGGGAATACGGGCGTATTCTCACGCCTTTTTCCCTTGCTCCACACAATTTTATCTCTGGAATCCATCGTTCTTGATTGGTAAGATAAGTCCTGGGAAATCGTACGGAGATTAGATTTATCAGGGAATCATGGAGTCGGAGTCCGGCGGCAGGGCGTCCGGTCTGCGTGCACCGCTCTGTGTTTCGTCGCTCTGTTCCGGCTCTGCCTGCCCGGTCCGGAATGGATTGTACTGCATTTCGGTTAGGTGCTTCCAGTAACGCTTTTGCATGTGAGTCATGCGAAGGCGCAGATTTTCGCGGTCGCGGATGCTGATGGAATCGTAAAAGGTATGCCACAGCTTGCGGTAGCGCAACTCGGTTTCATCCGGCTCCGGCGGCTCAAAGGCCAGCAGGGGAAGAATCTCGTGTCGTCCATTTTGGTAAACCAGCGCCTGATCGTGGGTTTTGTCGTAGATCAAAAAGGCCTCGTTGCAAAAGCGCTGGCAAAAGTGCGGGGCCAGCAGCGGCAGCACCTGATTTTTCGGCTCAATCACCGACCACAGCGCTCCCTGCGAGATAGAGAAGCGCACAAAGCCCTGGTACTGGTGGCTTTCGTGCTGCAAGTGTAGCACAGCCTTATTTAAGGTGTGCACGGCGGGTTGTGTCAGCATGTTCATCACCGTGGGGCCGTGCCGAAAGGCAAGGCGCAGAAAGCGGAGAATCCATAGCTCTTTTTGTGGCAGGCAGGTCAAAAAGGCGTGTTCCGCCAGCTCTTTTGCGCTGGAACCGATTTTGGGCAGCATCGCGTGCTTGACCCGGCCGGCCTTGTTTGGGTCGGTGACAATCTCCAAAGCGGGGTATAGGGTTTGCTGTACGTCCTCATGCGAGTACACGGCCTGCGGCAGCTCCCTGCGCTCGTACGTTTCAAACAGGCAGCACAGCAGGCCGTCCCAGCTGCCGTCGTAACGGTAATCGCGGGTCAAAGGGGTCCCGGCAGGCATTGCAAAGCCTCCTCTCCCCAAAGCTGCGGTGTCGGAGCGGGGAAGAGCGAAAGCTGCTCCCCCTGGGGCTCATACAGCTCACGGCAGGAATCCGATACCAGCGCCCGTAGCACGGCGTCGCGAGTCAGCACAGGCGGGCGTTCGCCCCGCCCCGCGGCAACGACAAAATACCGTGCCCGCTTCATCACAACCCCGAGCTTTTTCAGGTCGTCTGTCCGTAGGGTTCCGGTACGGCGCGCAGAAGTGATCCGCCGCGCGCTTTTGATCCCGATGCCCGGCACCCGCAAAATCATTTCGTAAGAGGCCCGGTTCACATCGACGGGGAACAGCTCCAAATGATTCAGCGCCCAGTTGCATTTTGGGTCAAGCATCGGGTGGAAGCTCTGGTGCGCTTCGTCGAGCAGTTCGTCAGCCGCAAAGCCGTAAAACCGCAGCAGCCAATCCGCTTGATACAGCCGGTGCTCGCGCAAAAGCGGCGGTTTTACCGTCAGTGAGGGCAGCAGCGGGTCGTTTGACACAGGGATATACGCCGAAAAGAAGACGCGCTTTAATTCATAGCGTTGGTACAGCGCTTCCGTCAGCTTTAAAATCTGAAAATCACTGTCCGGCGTTGCGCCGATGATCATCTGGGTGCTTTGTCCGGCCGGCGCAAATTTGGGCGTATGGCGGTAGCGAACCAGTTCCGTGGCGTTCTCCTTGATTTTCCCCGTAATAAAGCCCATGGGCTTTAAAATATTCGTTTTGGATTTGTCCGGCGCAAGTAGCGCAAGGCTTTTCTGCGACGGCATTTCAATATTGATGCTCATGCGGTCGGCCAAAGCGCCCAGCCGCCCGACCAAAAGGCTGTCTGCGCCGGGAATGGCCTTGGCGTGGATATATCCGTTAAAGCGGTATTCCTCGCGCAGGATGCGCAGCACCTCGATCATCCGCTCGCAGGTGTAATCGGGATCTTTCAGAATCCCCGAACTCAGGAACAGCCCTTCAATATAATTTCTGCGGTAAAAGTTCATCGCCAAGTCCGCCAGCTCCCGCGGCTGGAAGGTGGCGCGCGGCACATCGTTGCTCCTGCGGTTGACGCAGTATTTGCAGTCGTAAACGCAGCTGTTCGTCATCAGTACCTTTAACAGAGAAATGCACCGCCCGTCCGCCGAAAAGCTGTGGCAGATTCCGCAGGCCATCGCGTTGCCCATTCCTCCGTTTTCCGAAGCGCCCCGGTCCACTCCGCTGGAGGTGCAGGCCACGTCGTATTTCGCGGAGTCAGACAGTATTTTCAGTTTTTCCAGTGTCTGCATGCCGATATCTCCTTATCTGTCTGCCGCTATTATGCCACGGGCATAGGGCATATCACTCGTGCCTTTTCTTTTTTATCTTGGTGTAAAAGAGCAATTTTTTCTGTGAGTTGCCTCATAGGAAGTTTCTGCTGGCGCAGGGCTTTGCCCCTCGTGCCGGGGCGGGCACTTACTTTCTTTGCGAAAAGAAAGGAAGCAAAGATTCGCCAAGGGGGGAGTTTCGATTCTCTCCCCCTTGGAACTCCCTCTCAACGACCAAAGGCTCTGCCTTTGGAAACCGGGAGAGGCTCCCGCTCTGGTGCTTGTTCACGCACAGGCACAGCCCGCGCGTGAAGTGGGTGCATAAGGGAAGCTTTAGCATCCGCAAAAAGGTATGAAAAGCCGCTGTGCTGAAAAACGTCTTCTGCAAACTGACAAATCAAAACTACCGTCAGGCAGCCCTACTGCGAGCTGACGAGAGCGCTCTGAAAATGCTCGCCGACGGACGAAAGCGCTGAGCTTTTGATTTGCAGTAGCCAGGAGAGTGGGCATTTTCATTGGAGCGCTTTTACAGTAGCTATCGTTTGCACTTACAAGAACTGTTCCCCAAACGGATTCCAAAGGTGTCCTTTGGAAGGCCTTTGCTTACTTTCGTCCTTTCACGAAAGTAAGTGCCCGCCCCGGCACGAGGGGCGAACTAACGAAAAAAGAATTTTCCCTGCGGCGAAGCCGCACCAGAACGTTTTCCTGCCATCTAAAAAACATAATTTGATAGAAGAAAAACCGCTCAGGTCGTGACGTTATTATACAACGAACATATGTTCTTTGTAAAGAGCGAAAAGCAGGATATACTAAAAAAGTTCAATTTTGAGCCGGAGAAAGAGCCGATTGCTTTTCCTATTTGCCAAACTGGGAAAAAGTGGTATACTGCAATAGAACAAATGAACCACGGCGGTGTATTGCTGAGGCTGTGGTCTGTATCCGGCAGGAGGGATTTATGATGAAAAATGACATCAGAAAAATTGTATTGGTCGGCACGGGCTTTGTCGGAATGAGCTTTGCGTATGCGCTGCTGAATCAAACCGCATGCGATGAGCTGGTGCTGATTGACATCGATACCCGGCGCGCGGAAGGGGAAGCGATGGACTTAAATCACGGCGTCGCGTTCTCCGGCTCCCACATGAAGATCTATGCCGGAACCTATTCGGACTGCAAGGATGCGGATATTGTGGCGATCTGCGCGGGCGTAGCGCAAAAACCGGGAGAGACCCGCATCGATCTTCTGCAGCGTAACACGGCGGTGTTCCGTTCCGTGGTCGGCCCGGTGGTGGATTCGGGCTTTGGCGGGATTTTCCTCATCGCGACAAACCCCGTAGACATCATGGCCCACGTGACCCAAAAGCTTTCCGGGTTTGATCCCCATCGAGTGATCGGCTCCGGCACCACACTCGACAGTGCGCGCCTGCGCTATCTTCTCGGTAGCTACCTGAGAACAGACCCACGGAATGTACATGCCTATGTGATGGGCGAGCACGGCGACAGTGAATTTGTGCCGTGGTCGCAGGCAATGGTCGGCACAAAGCCGGTTCTGAAAATCGTGGAGGAGTCACCCGAGAAATTCTCCCTCGATGATCTGCAGAATATCAGCGAGGAAGTAAAAAACGCCGCGCAGAAGATTATCGCGGCGAAGAAATCAACGTATTATGGAATTGGCATGTCGATGGTGCGGATCGCCAAGGCAATTTTCGGTGATGAAAACAGCATCCTGACGGTTTCGACCCTGCTGAATGGCGAGTATGGGGAAAGCGATGTGTATATCGGCGTTCCCTGCTTTGTCAACCGGGAAGGCGTCGCCGGAATCCTGGAGGTTTCGCTCACAGAAAAAGAGCTTGAAAAATTCAAGCTCTCCGCAACTGTTCTGAAAGATGCCTTTGGCGGCATCCGTTTTGAAGAATAACCGTTACAGTACGGCGATCATCTCAATCTCGACCAAAGCGCCTTTCGGCAGACCGGAAACCTGCACGCAGGAGCGGGCCGGATAGGGCTTTTCAAAATAGGTGGCGTACAGCTCGTTCAGGGCTGCAAAATCGTTCAGGTCGGTGATAAAGACATTGACCTTCACTACCTTCGAGAAATCCGTTCCGGCCTGCTCCAGAACGGCCTTCAGGTTTTCAAATACGCGGGTACCCTGTTCCTTGATGCCGCCCTGCACCAGAGCACCGGTGGCGGGATCGATCGGAATCTGGCCGGAAGTATACAACGTATCCCCAATCAGCACAGCCTGAGAATAGGGGCCGATGGCAGCCGGAGCCTTGTTGGTGGCGATTTCTTTCTTTTGCATTTCAGAATCCTCCTGACAAATTATAGATCAATCACACGTCGGGTGCGGCGCAAAGGTCCGCATGGTCCCGGCGTGGAGGACTGTCAGTTTTCGCTGGCCCAAAAAGAAACAGCCAGCATTCCGGGCCCAACGTGCGCGCCGATCACCGGACCGATATCGCACAGGATGATCTCCTTTGGGCGAAAACGCTCGCGGATTTCAACCTTTAACTGCTTGGCGTCTTTTTCGCTATTGCCGTGCCCAACCAGGATGACCTGCTCCGCGGGGTTGATGCCAGTTTGGGCGATCCGCTCAATCAGGGCGTCCATCGATTTTCTGCGTCCGCGCACCTTCATTGCGGCAACGAGCTTGCCTTCGCTGTCCACGTGCAGTATGGGCTTGATGCCGAGCGCCGAGCCCGCCAGGGCGGCAACCGACGAGATTCGTCCGCCGCGGCGCAGATGATTCAGGTCGTCTACGGTAAACCACTGGGCAACGTGCAGATGGCTCTGCTGGGCCCACGTGACCATCTCGTCGATCGTCAGGCCTTCCTGCTTTTTCTGGGCGGCCAAAAGCACAAACAGCCCCTGACCGATCGAAGCACACAGGGAATCGATGCAGACGACCCGCTGCCCGGGATATTTTTCCTCCAATTCCGACGCCACGATGAGGGAAGACTGGTAGGTACCGCTCAGGCCCGAGGTAAAGCTCAGGTACAGCACGTCCATGCCGGCCTCCAGTATGGCCTCGAAATATTTAAAATAAGTGAGCTGGTTGATCTGCGAGGTGGACGGGGTTTCTCCCGCTGTCATCCGCTCGTAAAAGGTGGTCAGACTCATTTCCCGCGCATCAGGATAATGCTGATACAGGGTTCCGCCGATCTGAAATTCCATCGGGATGACCCGAACGTTCAGCTTGTCCAAAACCTCTGCGGGAAGATCGCAGGTCGCGTCTGTGATTAAAGCATAGTCTTTCAATCAGATGGCCTCCTCTAAAAGCCAGGGCTCTGTGCTTCCCTGAATTTGAATCGTTTTATGTTAGACCCGCCGGGGACATCCCTGCCGGGCTGATAGGTCATTGTGCTATTTTGTTATTATAACAGAATAGACACCTCTTGGGCAGTATTTGAAGTTGCCTTTTTTCAAAAAATAGCTTATTCTGTTTGAATGTCCTCTCATAAAACGAAAGCTTGCTTTCGTTTTATGCCGTGACAGATAATCCCCTTCGTTTGGCAGGGGCCTTTCGTTCGTGACGGAGCAGGTCATTTTCTTTGCGGTTTTTTTCGCGATATGCGTACAGGTTCGGCCTGTCTGCTGGCGCAGGGCTTGCCCCTCATGCCGGGGCGGGCACTTACTTTCGTGAAAGGACGAAAGTAAGCAAAGGCCTTCCAAAGGACACCTTTGGAATCCGTTTGGGGAACGACTCCTGACAGTGCCAACAAAAGCCATCCGTAAGGCGCTCCAATGAAAATGCCCACTCTCCGAGCTTCATCTGGAAACAAGCCTTGCATTCCCGTCTGTCGGCAGGCATTTTCAGAGCGCTCCCGTCGGCTCGCAGTTTTAGGATGCGGCTTCGCCACATTTCTGACGAAGCAGAATTTGTGCCTTAGACTGGAGTGACCTGTCTACCGACACAAGGCCTGTAAATCGACCAAATCAAAGGCTGTCATCAGGCGGCCTTACTGCAGCTCACGAGAGTACTCTGAAAGGATCCGCCCTGCCTGCCGTAGGGTTTTATTATAGCGTATCCCCACCCGTTTGACAAGAAAGTTCCCACCCAAACCTGTTCTCTGCAAAGGAAGGACCGTATGAAGAAAGTACTGAAAAGTCTGCTCAGCCGCACCTCTATGATCGCTCTGGCCATTCTGGTACAGGTTACGGTGCTGGTACTGATGATCACGCAGTTCAGCAATTATTATGTGTGGTTTTACGGCGTCTGCTACGTCATCAGCATTGTGGCAACACTGTGGATTATGAACAACAGCGAGCTGAACCCCACGTATAAGCTGGCCTGGAGCGTGGCGATTCTGCTGTTCCCCATTTTTGGCGGACTGTTTTATCTCATGTTCGGGCGCAGCCGCCACAACCGCATGATTCGCCGCAGCGTTTCGCTGGAAAATCAGAGCTTTCGCTCGTATTTAAAGCCGGACCCCGAAATTCTGGAGGAAATCACGGAGCAGAATCCGGATGCGGGCGCGCAGGTGCGGTATTTGCAGCGGTATTCCAACTGCCCGGCCTGCCGGAACGGCTCTGCGGTCTATTTCCCGAACGGCGAGTCAAAGTTCCGCTCGCTGGTGGAAGAGCTGAAAAAAGCGGAGCGTTTCATCTTTCTGGAGTATTTCATTATCCGTGAGGGCGTGATGTGGGATACCGTTCTGGAAATCCTCGCGCAGAAGGCGCGGCAAGGAGTAGAGGTGCGCGTGCTGTACGACGACATGGGCTGCCTGTTTACACTGCCGTTCAAATACAGCCGCCGCCTTGAGAAAATGGGAATTCAATGCAGTGTGTTCAACAGCTTCGTACCGTTCCTGTCGACTTTGATGAACAACCGCGACCACCGCAAAATCGTGGTGATCGACGGCAAGGTGGCCTTTACCGGCGGCGTAAACCTTGCGGATGAATATATCAATCTCTCTCCGCGTTTTGGCAAGTGGAAAGACGCCGCCATGATGATCCGCGGGGATGCGGTGTGGAACTTTACGGTGATGTTTCTGTCCCTGTGGGGGTTCGAGCGAAAAATCACGGAGGATTACGAAAAATTCCGTGTCGTGCAGGAACCGGACGAACCGCAGGAGGGCGGCTATGTTCTGCCGTACAGCGACAATCCGCTGGATTGGGAGCCGGTGGCGCGCAACGTGTACCTGAACCTGATCAGCCGCGCAAAACAGTATGTGTATATCAATACGCCGTATCTGATCCCGGATAATGAAGTCCTGACAGCGCTGTGCAATGCGGCCAAAAGCGGAGTGGATGTGCGTATCATCACGCCACATATACCGGACAAAAAGCTGGTTTACATGGTCACCCGCGCCAACTATGAGGTGCTGGTGAGAAACGGAGTGAAAATCTACGAGTTTATTCCGGGCTTTAACCATGCGAAAACGGTTGTCTGCGATGACGAATACGGAATTGTGGGAACGATCAATTTCGATTACCGCAGCTTTTACATGCACTTTGAGTGCGGGGCCTGGCTGTTCCGGTGCCCGGCCATCGGCAGCATGCGGGATGAATATCTGATGTCCCTTTTACAGTGCAGGCAGGTGGTGCACGCCGAGTGCCGCAGCAGCAAATGGTATGTGCGCGCGCTCAACAGCGTCCTGAATCTGTTCGCCCCCTTAATGTGATAGGAATCTTCCATAAAACAGGTGAAAAAGAGGTCTCTCCCTCGCCGTAGGCGTGGGAGAGACCTCAATTCTATTCTCACTGGTTCGTGGGCACTTTTCGTATGAAAGCCCCCTGTTTGTCCCTTGGCGGAAAACGGCCGAGGGATCAAACCGTTTTTTTGTGTTCATCCCATACGTGGAACAGATTCTGCCGATTGCGTTCGAGCATAGAGATACCATTTTCAAAAGTGATGAATTTCTTCTCCTCTCAGTCGGAGGGAAAAAATCGCTGTACTTGCACAGGGCATTGAAAAGTGAATGAATAATATAAAAACTTCACGAAAAATCATAAAAATTTATTTTTGTTCATAGAATGTTGACATATAGTACGAACTTTGCTAATATTTACCAGAACGGTTTTGTTTTTTGTGTGGGGCGAATCAAACGCCTTACCTCGAAGACGGGATCCCGTTGGCACCACGCCAAAAGGGGTTCTGTTTTTTTTTATCAAAAAAGGACGACGTGAAAAAAGGTATGGTACAGATGGCGTTTGGTAAAAAGAAACAGCCGGCGGAGAAAGGCGAAAAAACAGCCGCCTTCTGGTGCAGCTACAGCCAGGTCCGGCACGGGAAAATCGGGCGGCAGAAGCCCGGAAAGAAGGGAGGGGAAATTCCGGCATGGGAAAGCCGCGGCTGATCGCCGCGGAGCATGGTTAGCGGTTTGCCTGTAGGAACAACTTGTCTGCAATATGCAGAGCCAAAAGCTGAAATTGATCCGGAAAGGGAGTATTGAAATGATTTTTGGCATTTCTCCGCTGTTTGCACTGATTCCGTTGGTGCTGTACATTGTTCTGGCGTTTCGCGACATTCATCCCGTATTAAACGTTGTCATCTGTGTGGTGATCGCCGCCATTATGACAAAGCAGTCTTTTGCCGATATGGGCGGGGTCCTGGCGGAATCGCTTGGTTCCTTCCTCGGCATGATTGGGTTCATCATCATGCTGGGCTCGGGTCTGGGCGCCATTTTGCGGGCGACGGGAGTCGCCGAGTTCATCATTTACGCGTTTACCAAGAAAATCGGCGTCAATACCGAGAAAAAGGCGATTCTGGCCACGATGGCCACCTCGATCGTCCTCGTTGCTCTGCTGGGCACCCTGGCGGGCGCCAATGCGATCATCGCCCCCATGATCATCCCGATGGTCGCCATGATCGGCCTGACCCCCTCCACCATGGCGGCAGTGCTGATGGGCGCGGGCATGACCGGCCTGTTCATCGGGCCGTACTCGCCGCAGGTTGTCACGATTATGGAATTGACCCACGTGAGCTACAGCGCCTATGTGCTGGGCGTAGGCCTGCCGGTGGCGGCCATCTGTTGGGTCATTACATATTTTATGGCTCTGCGCATCCAGAAGAAAACCAAGGGCGTTTACGCATACACCGATGTGGAAGAGGTTGGCGACGAATATGTGGCGACAAAGGAATCCCGCCGCGCTACCACGGTGTTTTTCATCTGTATGGCAATTCTGATCGGGTACGGCATTTTCCTGCAGAAGGGCTCCTCCTACGCGATTATGGTGATTTCCGTGACAGCGGTTCTGACCGGTATTGCGGGCGGCCTGTCGCTGAATAAAGTGTTTGACGAAATTATCAGCGGCGCCGCGAAATTGATGTGGCTGTTCCTGATGTTCGTTCTGTTCACTCCGTTTATCGATTTCATTACGAACGCGGGCGCTTTCGATGCTCTGGTCGATCTGATGTCCCCGATGTTCCAGTCCAACAGCGCGCTCAGCTTTACCGCGGTGACCACGCTGACCGGCGTATTCGGCATCGGCGGCGCCGCAACGGCGGAATCCGTCCTGCTCGACAGCATGTTCGGGCCGCTGGTCAAGGATTTGAGTATTTCCGCCACGCTGTGGGGCACGATTCTGCTGGTATCCTCCCAGATCACCTCGTTTGCTTATCCGGAAGCGGATATGCTGGGGCAGATGGGTCTAGCGCGCTCCAAAGACATGAAAAACATGGTGAAATTCGGTATTACGGTCGCGATTGCGTGCGTGATCTACGTGATTATCCGCGCCTTCTTCGGCTGACGGCGGAATCGAGCGAAAGGAAGTC
Source organism: Bacillota bacterium (assembly GCA_023401495.1). GTDB lineage: Bacteria > Bacillota > Clostridia > Oscillospirales > Acutalibacteraceae > Faecalispora. The sequence goes on along the minus strand of JAEXDU010000027.1, from coordinate 1,414 downwards.
GTTTTTATGGAAGAAAAGATACGGGAGTACCTGAACCAACAGCCCGGGGAGCAGGCGGTCTTTATCAAAGACCTGACGGACGGAGAAACGTTCTGCTTCCATGAAAAGACCGTTTTCCCATCGGCCAGCACCATTAAGCTGGTGATTATGGTCTGTCTGCTGGACCAGGTGAAAACCGGCAGGCTGTCGCTGGAAGAGCCGGTCGTTCTGACGGAGGAAATGCGTACCGGCGGCGACGGCATTTTAAAGGAGCTCAGCGCAGGGCATCGGTTTTCCCTGCGGGAGATTCTGACACTCATGATTATCGTCAGCGATAATACGGCGACAAATATCCTGATTCAGCTGTTGGGAATGGACTCCGTCAACGAAATGGCCGGCAGACTGGGCCTGAGCAGAACGGTGCTTGGCCGGAGGATGATGGATTCCGAGGCCAGAAAGCAGGGGAAGGACAATTATACCTGTGCGGACGATATTGCGCATATTCTGGAGCTGATTTATGAGCGGAAGTGTGTTGATACCCCCTCCAGCCGCCTGATGCTCGACATCCTGCGGCGGCAGCAGCAGTCCGGCCGATTGCAGCTGTATCTGCCGGAGGAGGTGGAGATCGCTCACAAATGCGGCGATCTGGATTTCCTGGAGCACGACGCGGGAATCGTTCTGCTGCCGAAACGGCCATACCTGATCGTGGTGCTGACCAGGGATAACCCGACCAATAAGGATGGGCGCGAGGTGATCGGTACCGTTTCCCGAATGGTTTATGAAGAGATGCTGCAAAAAGAATAAACAGCGGAGGGCATCCCGGTTCGGGATGCCCTCCGCTGTTTGAAATAGAAATGAAATTACGCTGTTCTCCCTGTGGCGGCATGGCTTTTTCATGCGGATCGAGCGCAAAAAAACCACGCAGCCGGTGGCGCCTTTGCCCCCGAAGATCAATCAGAAGCCTCTTGGCGTCAGGCTTCGGTCTGGTTATCGACAGAGCTGTTGGCAGATGCCGTTCTGCCATACAATATCCCGACCAGCACCAGCAGTACGCCGGTCACCAGCAGGATCGATTCGACGCTGACGACGTCGGCCAGCGGGCCGAACAGCAGAATCGCCACAGGCATGGCGCTTGCGGTGATCAGCTGCACAATGGAAAAGACGCGGCCCAGTACCTCCGGCTCGGTGATCTCCTGAATGTGCACGGTCTGCGCGGTGGAAAGCGGCGGCAGAAAGAAGCCGGAGATTCCCACGAAAATCAGGTAAGAGACAAAATCCCAGGCAACTCCCATCAGCGCGAAAAACACGCCGAATGCCGCAAGACAAAGGGAAACGGTTTTTACCTTGTTGCGGAATTCCCCTTTCGTCGCCACGAAAATTCCGCCCACCAGCGAACCGACTGTCCACACCATTTCGTTTGCGGTCAGCTTCCAGA
>JAEXDU010000016.1 GCA_023401495.1 Bacillota bacterium | reverse complement strand
TTCCCCTGAACCCTTTTTTAAGAAGGTTCGGCGGCTTCTCCTGTGTCCCCCGACGCTTCGTCAACCACGATGATCAAAGCGATACCCGCATGCAGAATGATTTCGGCAACCGGCTCCGTGATCCGGTTGCTCACGCCGAGCGGGTCCTGTGAATACAGGGTGTGGCGGTTCAGGGGATATTCCAGCCCCTGATAGGTGACCATACAGCTGGGCGTGCCGAACGGGAATACCGAAATGGTCTGCCCCGTCATGTCGCGCAGCCGCAGCCGCCCGCTGGAGAGCACGAACACCTGACAGTGATCGCCCACCAGCACGCCGCGGCAGTTCTGCATGGCAATAAACTGCAGCGCGCAAAGAGCCGCGTAAGAATGGTCAAAGCGCTCGCCGCCCAGAACACCCAGAAGAACAAATTCCTGATAGCCGCGGCGAATGGCTTCGCGAATCGCGAACATGGTGTCCGTATCGTCCTTGTGCACCGGCAGGTGAATGGTTTCCACGCCCTGCGGCGGTTGGGACCGTATAGAATCAAAATCCCCTACCAGCAGGTTCGGCACAATCCCGTACTGCGCCGCAACGTCCAGACCGCCGTCCGCACAAATCACAAAAGCGTCGGCACAGAAGTCCTCCATCTGCTTCCGGTTCTGCACCGGAACGGCGCCGATAATCACGCAAGTTTTCATTTGAGTTCCCATTCCTTAATGTTTTTGATTTCATCGTACATCGATACATAGCTCTGATGCCGTGAGGGGGCAATTTTGCCCTCCTGCAGAGCGGCCAGAACGGCACAGCCCTTTTCTTTTGTGTGGGAACACGAGGGGAATCGGCATTGATCCAGATAGGGCGCGAACTCCCGAAAATCGTGCGCCAGATTTTCCTTTCGGATCAGCTCGGTCTGAATCATATCTACAGAAGAAAAGCCCGGGGTATCCGCAACATAGGTATCCGGCCCAAGCTTTAGCAGCTCCACCTGGCGGGTGGTGTGGCGTCCGCGCCCCAGCTTCTGGCTGATCTCTGCCGTGGGCAGGCTCAGCTGTTCATCCAACCGGTTCAAGAGGGAGGATTTCCCCACACCTGAATTCCCCGAAAAGGCGGACAGCTTCCCCTGCAGCAGCTCGCGCACCCCGTCTACCCCGTCCCCGGTAACGGAAGATACCGTCAGCACCGGGATACCGGTTTTCTGGTAAATCTCCAGATATTCGCCGCAATCCTCCAGGTCTGTCTTGGAGAACACAATCACCGGCGAAATTCCTTTTTCCTCCGCACCGGCCAGCATTTTATCCAGCACCAGCAGATTCGGCGACGGGTGCAGGACGGATACGACCAGAAACAGCTGATCCAGATTCGCGACGGGCGGGCGGACCAGAGAATTCTTTCGCTCGCAGATTTCTTCAATGGTACAGGTGCCGTCCTCCTCAATACTGATATCGACGATATCACCCGCGAGCGGCGTGATCCCCCGCTTGCGGAAAATCCCGCGCGCCTTCGCCTCATAGATTGTATCGGCGGCTTCTACATAATAGAAGCCGCCGATTCCTTTTCGCAATAGTCCACGTTCCATTTTCATCAGGGTGCCCTCGTAATTCCGCTGGCGGAGCTGTTTTCGTCCGGCTCCTGGTACGTGTAGCTTTCTGTCTGGCGCGGAGTACCTGTGTCAAAGTCCAGCAGGAACGTGTTGTATTTTTGGCCGTCCAGCTGAATGATCAGCGTTTTCTGGCCGGAGGTTCCCTTAAAGCTCATCTGGTACACGCTGTTGTAAGAGGGATTCACCGTCTTTTCCGAATACAGGGTGCCGTCGAGGTATGCTTTCAGCGCAATATCGTGTGTGACCTGCGAAGGCAGCTGCACGTAAATATCGATCGTCTTTTCGCTCTTCTTGCCGGAGCTGACGCTGATTTTCACCGGTGTGCCCTTTGCAACCTTTACACCCGGAAGCGGAGAGGTCTCAATGACCACGCCTTCGGCCTTATCGCTGTCGTCCACATAGGTGATCTCAGCATCCACCGTCAGGCCGACCGCCAGAATATCGGTTTTCGCCGCGTCCAGATTTTTGCCGATGACGGACGGAACGCTTACCTCTGTGGAGGAGGGGCCCTTGCTGACATACAGCTTGACGACGGTTCCGCTCTGCGCAACCTCTGAGCCCTCGGCGGGAACAACATCCTTCACATAGCCCGCGGCGGTCTGGTCGTCCTCTACCTGATAAATCTCATACTGCAGGTTCAGGGCTTTCAGTTTTTCTTCGGCTTCCGCCTGTGTCAGCCCTTTCACCGGGGGAATCGTCACTGTTTTGCTCTCGCCGTTGACCGTCAGTGTGATTTCGGCGTTGGCTTTCACTTTTTTCGTGCCCTTGGGGTTCTGATCCAGAACGATTCCGGCATCCTTGCTGGAATCCTCGGCATATTCGATCTTAAACTGGAATTCCTTATACTTTTCGTCCGACTGAATATCGGAGAGCTTCTGCCCGACAAAATTCGGTAGATCGACGTCTGCTACCTCCTGCGTGCTGCAGCTGCGGGTGAGTGCCATGATGCCGAATACCACCGCCGCCAGCAGAAACGCGGTCAAAACGCCGCTGATGACCAGCGTGGCCGTGGATTTTTTCTTCTTTTTGCCGCGGGAGTATTCCTCCTCGTAGGCATAGTTATCATTATAGTTCGCCATTTCCGTTCCGCGCACTGTATTGATGGCGTCTACGTACTTGGTCGGTTTTTCATCAATAAAATATTTATACTGGAAGCTGATGCTTGGATTCCGGCGGAACTGCTCGATATCGCGCAGCATTTCCGCCGCGGATTGATACCGTTGGGAAGGGTCCTTCTGCATGGCCTTGAGCGTGATCTCTTCAAGACCGTCGGGAATGGCCGGATTGATGTCCTTCGGCGGGCGCGGGTCTGCCTGAAGCTGCATAATCGCGACTGAAACCGCGTTGTCCGCCTCAAACGGAAGCTGGCCCGTGATCATCTCGTACAGCATTACGCCGACGGAATAGATGTCTGCCTTTTCATCCGTCAGGTCTCCCCTGGCCTGCTCCGGCGCAATATAATGAACCGAGCCGATGGCCTTGTCGGTCATGGTACGCGTTTCATTTCTGGAAAAGCGAGCGATGCCGAAGTCGGTGACCTTAATGGTTCCATCCTGAAGCAGCATGATGTTCTGCGGCTTGATGTCGCGGTGGATGATACCCTTCTCATGCGCGTGCTGCAGGGCGCGCAGAATCTGCACGGTAAAATGGATCGCTTCTTTCCATTTGATTTCTTTCTGCTGATCCAGATATTCCCGCAGTGTGATTCCATCGATATATTCCATTACAATGTACTGAATCTGGTCCCCAAAGCTGACATCATATACCTTTACGATGTTGGGATGGGACAAAACGGCAATCGCCTTGGATTCATTTTTAAAACGGCGGATGAAATCCTCGTTCCCCAAAAATTCGTCTTTTAAGATTTTAATGGCTACTGTGCGGTCATCAATCTGATCATAGGCACGGTACACCAGCGCCATTCCGCCAACACCGATCAATTCATGGATTTCATAACGGCCGTCCAGCCTTTTTCCGGTATACTTATCCAACAAGTATCACTCCAATCACATGGTCAGTTTTCGATTATGACAACCGTTATATTGTCGCCGCCGCCCGCACGGTTCGCAGACGCGATCAACTGGTCACAGAAGTCTCTTGCGTCCAGCTCTTTCGATAGCTGAGAAATCTGCTGGGTTCCGACATAATTAGATAAGCCGTCTGTGCAAAGAAGCAGTCTTGCCTTCTGCGGAAACGACTCCTCCATATAGTCGACATCCACCACAGGAAGAACGCCGAGCGCTCTTGTGATGATATTTTTCTGAGGATGTGTCTGAGCCTGCTGCTCGGTGAGATCGCCCTTGTCAACCAGCTCCTGCACAATAGAATGATCGACTGTGATCTGGCGGATGGTACCGTCAGACAAAATGAGATATGCACGGCTGTCGCCGGCGTGAACGATATAAATCTTCTGCTCCCTGACCACGGCCAGCACAACGGTGGTGCCCATGCCGCGCAGCTCCTCCTGCTCTTTGGCCAGGTGATAGACTTCCGTATTGGCTTCCCCTACGGCCTGCGCCATCAGTTCTTTTAAATGGACTTCGTCCGTCTGGTTCAGGGCCTCGGTGGTCATAGTGTCCGCAATTTTCTGTACCGCAAGGCTGCTGGCGATATTGCCGCCGGCCGCGCCGCCCATTCCATCACAGACAACGGCCCATGCCCGGTCCTGCGCATATAGTTCCCCGGCACAGGCGTCTTCATTGGATTGCCTTACAAGGCCAACGTCGGTTTTACTGAATAGTTTCAAAGACCGGTCACCTCCTCTTGCTGTCTGCGTCTCAGCTGTCCGCAGGAAGCATTGATATCTGAGCCGAGTGTTCGCCGTACCGTGGCCGTCAGGCCGCTCTTTTCCAGAATACGGATAAACGCCCGCTGTCGTTCCACAGACGCGCTGTGGTATCCTGTTCCCGTTACCTGATTGACGG
>JAEXDU010000008.1 GCA_023401495.1 Bacillota bacterium | reverse complement strand
GTACTGCTCATGGCGCTCCCCTATGTTCTGTTTTTTCTTGCCGCCCCGTTCCTTGTCCGGCTGAGAAAGCCGGGAATGCGTAAGCGGCCCCTGGCTCCGCCGCGGCCCGGTACACCGCCGCCGTATCCGCCGGGGAATCGTCCCGGTCAGGATCCTGATGGAAATCATTCTTTCAGACGTTTTTAACTGATTACAATCTGTTGATATATAGGAGGGTTCTACTTGGAGTTTAGCGAAATGACTCAAACCGACCAAAATTACGACGAAAATCAAATACAGGTTCTCGAAGGCCTCGAAGCAGTCCGGAAACGCCCCGGTATGTACATTGGTTCTACCGGACCGCGCGGTCTGCATCACCTGGTGTACGAAATTGTGGACAACGCCATTGACGAGGCGCTGGCCGGTTTCTGCGATCGCATCATCGTCAAGATTCTGCCGGGCAACATCATCAGTGTAGAGGATAACGGCCGCGGTATCCCTGTGGGAATCGAGCATAAAACGGGTATCTCTGCAGTTACGGTCGTATTTACCATCCTGCATGCCGGCGGCAAGTTCGGCGGCGGCGGATACAAGGTATCCGGCGGTCTGCACGGCGTCGGCGCGTCGGTGGTCAATGCACTTTCCCAATGGCTGGAGGTTGAGGTCTTCACCGAAGACGGCGTTTACAGCCAGCGTTTTGAGCGCGGCGTGGCCGTGACGGAGCTGACGAGAACGGGCGACAGCGATCACACAGGGACGGTGGTGCGTTTTCAGCCGGATCCGGAAATTTTTCAGGAAAGCACCGAATTCGAATACGATATTCTGCAAAATCGTCTGCGGGAACAGGCCTTTTTGAATGCCGGCATTCATATTGAGCTGGATGACGATCGAAACTCGGAGCACCTGGTTCACAATGTGTATCAGTATGAGGGCGGTATCCGCAGCTTTGTCGAATACCTGAACAAAAAGCGTTCTCTTGAGGTCATTCACGAGGACGTGATCTATTTTGATGCCATTGCGGCTGATGACAATGCCACTGCCGAAGTCGCAATGCAGTACAATAGCAGCTACAACGAGCTGATGCTGTCGTTCGCGAATAATATTCACACCACGGACGGCGGTACTCATGAGGATGGATTTAAGCGTGCCTTAACCAGAATCATGAACGACTACGCCCGCAAATATAATATCCTAAAAGAAAACGATAAAAACCTCTCCGGCGAGGATGTGCGCGAGGGCCTGACAGTCATCATCAGCGTCAAGCTGAAGGAAGCGCAGTTCGAGGGCCAGACGAAGGCGCGCCTCGGCAATACGGAAATCGCCGGCCTTGTTTCGCAGATGATGAGCGACAAGCTGACGACTTACCTTGAGGAAAACCCCTCCGTCGCGCGTGCTATTTTTGAAAAGGCGTTATCCGCCGCTCGGGCGCGTGAGGCTGCCAAAAAGGCGAGAGAACTGGTTCGCCGTAAATCGGCGCTCGAATCCGCCGCGCTCCCCGGTAAGCTTGCGGACTGTCAGTCCCGCAACCCGGAAGAAACCGAAATCTACATCGTCGAGGGAGACTCCGCGGGCGGCTCCGCCAAGGGCGGACGCGACCGTAAATTCCAGGCGATTCTCCCCCTTTGGGGCAAAATGCTCAACGTAGAGAAGGCCCGCCTTGACAAAGTGTACGGCAACGAAAAGCTGATGCCCGTTGTCACCGCGCTCGGCTGCGGCCTCGGCGAGGAATTTGATCTGAGCAAGCTTCGGTACGGCAAGATCATCATCATGGCCGATGCCGATGTCGATGGCTCGCATATCCGCACACTGCTGCTCACCTTTTTCTTCCGCTTTATGCGGCCGCTGGTGGAGCAGGGGCATATCTATCTGGCACAGCCGCCGCTGTACCGTATTACCCGGGGAAAAAATCACCGGTATGCGTACTCCGATAAGCAGCGCGACGCCATTATGGCAGAGCTTGGCGGTACCAACTACGACATTCAGCGCTATAAAGGTCTTGGTGAAATGGACGCCCAGCAGCTGTGGGAGACCACCATGGACCCGGAGACCCGCACCATGCTCAAGGTAGAGATGGAGGATGCCGCGGCAGCGGACGAAACCTTCACCATTCTGATGGGCGACAAGGTGGAGCCCCGCAGACTGTTTATTGAGCAAAACGCCAGATTTGTTTCAAATCTGGATATTTAACCAGCTGGCGCCCGACTTGGGCACCGGCCAAACAAAAATCGGGAGGAAAATCAGAGATGGACGACAATCATCGAACACAGCCAAATGAGATCGATCAGGCGGAACAGGAAGAAGCTCCAGAGTCTTCGCAGCCGGGCAATTCCCAAACGCTGAATCTGGTGGCGGACGAGGACGCCGCCGAGTATGAAGAGCAGCAGACAGGCGTGCGTTTTTCATTTATTCTTCGGCGCGAGGAATTTTATGAGGCGCTCAGACGACAGGAAAGTCATAGCCCCGCTTACAAAAAGAAAGTTCGCTGGCTGATGCTGGTCGGCGCTGTGGTTTTGGTCTGCCTGATTATGGGAATCGCTATGCCGGAGGAGGGTGCCCGGCTGATCCGGGTTGCGCTTTTGGGCGCGCTGGCAGGCTTTTTCGTCTGGATTTCGCCGCGTTTGCGCATGAACGGAATGGCAAAACAGCTGGCAACGGGAGAAGAGATCAATGTGGCTGTTTATCCGGATGAGGTTGCGATTGCGGTGGGGACCAACCACTGGAACATACCGCTGGACAATACGGCAAAGATGGATTTAACCTCGCAGCTGATCCTGCTGCACAGTGAAGGGCGAAGCCTGGTGATTCCCCAGCGCAGTATCGACCCGGCGATTCGTGCGGATGTGCTCGCGATTCTCACAGCCGGCACGCAGAAATATGAATGAACAAAATCAGCAGGTCAAAGGTTTGATTTTTGAAAAAGGAGGCGGCGGAAATGGCGGAGCTTTCGCGCGAAGTCCCGGTTTTGGTTCTGGAGCAGCAGCTCAGTGCGGAAGATTACGCACAGGCGGCTTTGCTGTATGAAAATACTCTGTTCCCTTTTCGCCGGTACTGGGTGCGGGCGGGCATCTGTATCTGTGCCGCCGTGCTGGTAGCGTCGGCAATCCCGTGGTATTTGTCACAGTTCGCCACGGCGGTTGTTCCGATTTGTGCGATTGTATTCTTTTTAGCGCTCGCGCTGTATTTCTGGCGGGAGCAGCCACGCCGGCGTCTTCACGGCTCGGTGCTGCAGTTCTGCAGCAGCAGGCTGCTGCGCCTTCCCGGTAAGATTTCGGTTTATCAGAACGGAATTGTGCTGGAAAGCGATGCGGAAACGCTGAGTGAATTCTGGACCGATTTTTCCGGCTGTGTGGAAGGGCACGCGTATTATGTGCTTTGGGGTGGTATCTCCCGTCCGCTGCTGATTCTGAAAAAGAGCGTGCTTTCCCCCGAGCAGGCTGAGCGCCTGAGCGCACACCTGAGGAGTACGTTTGCCGGGCGCTGCCGCCTGGAAAACGGCGGGAGATTCCGATGACCCGGCGGGAGCAGGGCGGCCACCAGGCGGTGGTCAGCTTTCTGATGACCCGGGAGGATTATGTAAACAGCAAACAGGCTGCGGCGCGTGCGGCCTGCCGTTCGGCAGAAATTCATTTTCTTCGCTGGGCCGGATTTCTACTGGTGGTTACCGGTATTGTGCTGCGCGTCTTTTTCGCGGTGAACGGGTACAGCCGGATTCTTTCCACTCTGATGGTGCTGCTGGGCACGGCGATCGGCTTTGCCATCGACAGCTGGCAGCCCGCGCTGATCCGGCATCAGGCGCAGCGGTACTACGATACGCACGGGGAGCGCATGCTGGCCCAGACAATGATATTCGACGAAGAAACCATGTCCATCCAGACAGACCGGTACCGGGTTCAGCTGCCGTATTCGTACCTGTACCGGGTGTATGAGGATGGAAAGCTGTTTTTACTATATACAGGACAAAACGAGCTTTGGGTTCTGCCCAAGCGGGCGCTGCCCCCCTGGGACCTGGTAAAGGTTCGGGAGCTTTTGAAACGAAACGAAAATTACAAGCGGGAAGGTGTCCGATAAATGGAGGAAATGCAAACAACCCGGGTGATTAACGTTGACCTGGAAAAAGAGATGAAACAATCCTTTCTGGATTATTCCATGTCGGTAATTATATCGCGTGCGCTGCCCGATGTACGCGACGGCCTCAAGCCGGTGCACAGAAGAATTCTGTACACCATGTTTGAAAACGGTCTGATGCCGGAAAAGGGCTACCGCAAATGCGCGGATACGGTCGGCGCCGTACTGGCCCGGTACCATCCGCACGGTGATGCGTCGGTTTACGATGCTCTGGTGCGTCTGGCACAGGATTTTTCGATGCGCTACATGCTGGTAGACGGCCACGGAAACTTCGGTTCTGTGGACGGTGACCCGCCTGCTGCCTACCGTTATACCGAGGCGCGCCTCGGCAAGCCCGCCGTGCGTATGCTCACCGATATTGAAAAGGACACGGTCGATTTCCGTCCGAACTACGACGACCGTTTGAAAGAGCCTGTCGTTCTGCCGGTTCGGTTCCCGAATATTCTGATCAACGGCTCTACCGGTATCGCCGTCGGCATGGCGACGAACATTCCGCCCCATAACATGTGCGAGGTAATCGACGGCCTGTGTGCGCTGATCGATAATCCCGACGCGACGATGGAAGAGCTCATGGAGCACATCAAGGGGCCGGACTTCCCCACCGGCGGCATCATCATGGGCCGCAGCGGAATCCGCGCGGCATACGGCACCGGCCGCGGCCGCATCATCGTGCGCGCCCGCGCCGAGATCGAAGAGGAAAAGAACGGCCGCTTCAAGATCGTCATTTCCGAGCTACCATATCAGGTGAACAAGGCCCGTCTGATCGAAACCATTGCCGATCTGGTGAAGGACAAGCGGATCGAGGGCATCTCGAATATTGAGGATCACTCCGACCGCAACGGCATGCACGTCGTGATCGACATCAAGCGCGACGCGTCGCCGCAGATCGTGCTGAACCACTTGTATACCTACACCCAGATGCAGACCACCTTCGGTGTCATCATGCTCGCGATCGTGGACGGCGAGCCCAAAACCTTGACGCTCAAGGAAATCCTGCAGGAATATGTCCGTTTTCAGGAGAGTGTCATCGTTCGCCGCACGCAGTTCGAGCTGCGCAAAGCGCAGGAGCGCGCCCATATTCTGCGCGGGTTGCAGATTGCCATCGATAATATCGATGAAGTCATTTCCATCATCCGCGGCTCCAAGTCCATCCCGATGGCGAAAGAGCGCCTGACTGAACGCTTTGAGCTGGACGACATCCAGACCCAGGCCATCGTACAGATGCCGCTGGGCCGCTTGACGGGCCTCGAGCGCCAGAAGCTGGAGGACGAGCTTGCTGCGCTGATGGTCAAGATCGCCGATCTGGAAGATATTCTGGCGAATGTACCGCGTCAGCTCGCCATCATCAAAGAAGAGGCGCTGGCGGTCAAAGCCGAATTTGGCGACGAGCGCCGCACCGAAATTGCGACGATCAGCGGCGAGGTCGACATTGAAGACCTGATTCCGCAGGAGGAATGCGTTCTGACCATGACGAACTTCGGTTACGTCAAACGCCAGAAAGTGGATACGTATCACATTCAGCGCCGCGGCGGCCGCGGTGTTTCAGGCATGACGCGCCGCGAAGAGGATGTGGCGACCGAAATGTTCATCATCAACAGCCACGACTATGTGCTGTTCTTCTCGAATCTGGGCCGTGTGTACCGTTTGAAGTGCTACGAGGTTCCGGAGGGCTCCCGTACCAGCAAGGGCATTAACATTGCGAACCTGCTGCCGCTTTCCTCCGGTGAAAGCGTTACCTCGATGGTTCGCGTGCCGGAGTTCGACGAGGAAAGCTACCTTGTCATGGTCACGAAAAACGGCATCATCAAGCGCACCGTGCTCAGTGCTTACAATACAGCCCGCAAGGGCGGCGTGATCGCCATCGATCTCGACGAAGGCGATTCGCTAAGCTGGGTTCGCCGTACCGACGGTAACCGCGAAATGCTTGTGGCGACGAAAAAAGGGATGTCCATCCGCTTCCGCGAAACGGATGTCCGCGCTATGGGCCGTACAGCCCGCGGCGTGAAGGCCATCACGCTCAAGGAAGGCGACTGTGTTACCGGGCTTTCCACCATCCGCGAGGGCGGGCTGGTGCTCACCGTTTCCGAAACCGGCTATGGGCGTCTTTCCCCCATCACCGATTACCGCACGCAGTCCCGCGGCGGTAAGGGTCTGCTGAACTATCACGTGGAGAAATACGGCGACGTGGCATCTATCAAGGTGGTTGACCCCGACGATGATGTGATTATCATTTCTTCCGACGGCGTCATCATCCGCATCCATGCGGCATCAATCCGCGTCTGTGCCCGTCCGAGCAAGGGTGTGCGCGTCATGCGTGTGAACGGCGTGGATAACTGCGTGGTCACTCTGGCCAGAGCGCCCCACGACGATGAGGAAGAAACCGACGATTCCCTGATTGAGGACGACGGTTCCGCCGAAAGCGCCGAAGACCTGGTGGAAGAAGAGGTTCTCGACGAGGCGGTTCCCGAGGACGAGGGTACTTCTGAGGAAGAATAAAGTAAAAAGCGCACCCAACAAAAAACGGGGCGCACAAAAGGATGCGCCTGTTCCAGCAGAAAAGTTGGAACAGGCGCTTTATGCTTTCCCCTCCTGAAAAAGAGAAAAAAAGCTGTACTGTAATGGAAACTAACAAAAACGGTCATGAAATATCGGCGATAGATAAAGCACTTAAATTTGGATAAAATAGGAGCTATGCAAAGGGAGTCTGAATTTGTAAGAGCAAAGTTTTTTATAATATGATCAAACTATGATCAAACTGTTTGCTTATGGACTGCAAGGCCCGGTAAACATTGAGGAAGGAAAGAAAAATGATTGGGAAAATAAAGAGAGGAAGAAAAATACCTGTCATAGGGGGATTTTTCACGATTGCAGCGGCTGGCCTGGGTGTGAGCAAGTATTTTCACAATAATGTTCATTATGATGAAGGGCTTATGAAAAAAGTATGGCAAGCGGGTTTTGAAGAAAAGCAGGTTACGCTCCCGGATGGCCCTGTAATCAATTACGGCGAAGGCCCCAAAAACGGCCCGGCGCTGCTTTTGATTCACGGGCAATCGGTTGCGTGGGAAAATTATGATACCGTACTGCCGGAGCTTTCAAAATCGTTTCATGTTTTCGCAGTGGATTGTTACGGCCATGGGCAGTCGAGCCACAACGCAAATTTGTATTCCTGTCGGGTAAACGGCGAAGCGTTGCTGTGGTTTATAGAGAATGTTGTGAAGGAGAGCTGTTATCTTTCCGGCCACTCTTCCGGCGGGATTCTTGCGGCTTGGATTGCGGCAAACGCGTCTGATTGGGTCAAAGGGCTTATACTGGAAGACCCTCCGTTTTTCCGTGTTACGCCGGAGGAGATACAGGAAGGAAAAGGCGCATTTGCCTGGCATGACGGATATGTTATCACACACAGCTTTTTACATCAGGATGATATCACGGATTATCCCCTCTATTATCTGAAAAACAGCTATCTTCTTTCCCTGTTTGGGGGTCTGCAGGGAAAAATCGTTCGATCTGCAGTAAAATACAGGCAGCAAAATCCCGGCCAGCCGATCAAAATTTCCTGGGTTCCGCACACTTGGCTGCGTATGCTGCTGTATCTAGACAACTATGATCCGAAATTTGGCGATACGTTTTATGATGGCTCTTGGTTGGAGGGAATCGATCAGGAAAACATTCTCAGGGGCATCAGGTGCCCAGTGATTTATCTCAAGGCGAATACACAGTACGGAAAGGATGGCGTCTTATATGCGGCCAACACCGATGAGGATGCCAACCAGATTCAGAGCATGGTCGCAAATTGCAAGCGAATCAATAGAAAGTCCGGGCACGATATTCACTATGAACACCCAGATGTATTTCTGTCTGCATGCAAAACTCTTTCAGCGGGTTGAATCCGCAGAGAGTCCTGCTCGCTTCTTTTCATTTTCCAGCTTCCAGTTGAGTACTTTATTGTTTGCGTCCCGCAGAATCGTAATCACCGCGCGGTTGGAATCCTCCCAGTACTGATCCTGAATCCGCCGGATCATCTCCTCCAGCTCTGTGTAAAAGCTCAGGCCCAGAATCAGATGCGATAAAAATTCAGAGGTTTTGGGACAGATGGTGTTGAACTGCACATCCAGAATCTCGCCGGTTGTCGTTTTGATCAGGAATGAGCCGATCAGAAGCTGGTTGCCGATGACAATGGGGTTCTTATTGACGGCTTTGGAAAAACCCACCACGCAGATCGTATCTTCTCTGTGCTGCACAACGATTCCCTTCTTTCCTTCGTTCCCTTTTAAAAGATCCTCACGGCCCATCTGCCGCAGCCGATCGGTTACTTTTGCCAGCGCGTCCTTCATGCATACGATCAGCGCGCGGCGGGAAAGGCCCCAGTACCGGCTTTGAATATTTTCCATGATCTGCGGAATGTCTGAATACAAACAGTAACCGACAAGCAGGCTTTTTATAAAATTGCGTGTGGTACTGCAGATCATGTTTACCTCTGCGTCTACGATCTCGCCGGTTTCCGGTTCAAAGATTAAAATCACCAGAAGCCGGTCGTAATTAACGGCAATCGGATTTTCCGGCGTAGGTCTTGCCACCCCGGTTACGTATACCAGGCCGTTGGTTTTTTTCATCCTGTTCCCTGCCTTTCAAATGGCCGCCTGTGAACGCTTTACAGGCCTAAACTGCTTTTAGGGTAGCATATGAAAGGGGCAAAGTCAATCGCCGCACAGGGCATTCTGAACGGCGCTGTCAGCACGCGAAATGAAAGTTACAGAAATGTAAAATTCATTCATAGATTAGTCATAAAGTTAGTTACGATTAATAATATTGATTTTTTTAGATAAAATGCGTTATATTTTGAAGCTTAACAATCATTTATTGATACTTCATACGAAATCATTGATTAAGTATTGACGGCGTGATTCAACTGTGGTATTAATATATGCAAGACTTCTATTGAAAAATTTTTTCCACGCTCCTGCCGCCCATTCGGAATGAGGAGTCCGAAACAACCTTTTCGGTTTGAGTTTTTTCGGATGGACGGCAAACCACACACAACTAAATCATGACTGAAAAAGGCAAATGATTTGATTTACAGAGACCGGGTTTCCCCCGGTTTCAAAGTAAAAAGGATCCTAATGCGTTGCAATTTATTTTGTAACTGTTAGGGTCCTTTTGCGTTCTTATTTGGGATATCCTGGCATGCTGCCATGATAATCATAAACCTCACGGCAGAAGGGATAACAAAATTTTCGTTGCCTGTGGGAACATGGGATCATCCAACCCGGCAAGGAATAGAGCTTAGCCTTTTTTAATAAGCTTGCTTGTGAGGGATCAGGCGTGCGGTGCGAAAGCCCGGCGCCAAACAATTGACAGGAGGTGTTTTGGTTTTGTATGATCTGGTGATCAAGAACGGGATACTGGCAGACGGTACGCGTGCCAAACCGAAGCGGGCGGATATCTGCATTCAGGATGGGGTGATTGTGTCCGTTTGCGAACGGTTTGAGGGCGAAGCGAAACAGGTGCTGGATGTGCAGGGGCAAATCGTCGCGCCCGGGTTTATCGATATTCACACGCACTCCGATGCAAGCCCGCTGATTCAGGATTTTGAGCCGCAGGCAAAGCTGTTTCAGGGGGTGACGCTCGAAATTACCGGCAACTGCGGGATTTCCACGATCCCGAGCAACGACCGCTACCGCGAAGAAATCAATCGCTATTATCAGGGGGCTTTGGCGGTCCCGATGGGGGCTCTTGAGCTGCGCGAGGATTCTGTTTCGGATGTGGTCAAACGGGCCGAACAGGCGCCGCCGTCGATCAATTACGGTATGCTTATTGGTCACGGCACGCTGCGCGGCAGCGTAATGGGCTTTGGACTGCGCGATCCCGAACCGGCGGAGCTGGAACAGATGGAGCAGGTGCTCGACCGCGAGATGCAGCGAGGCGCGTTTGGTATGTCGCTGGGGCTGATTTACCCGCCGAGCAGCTTCGGCAAGCTAGACGAAATGGTGGCATTAGCCAAGGTGGTGAAGCGTCACAACGGGATTGTTTCGGTACATATGCGCAGCGAGGGCCCGCGCATCTTTGAGGCCGTGGACGAAATGCTTGAGATGACCCGCCGCTCCGGCGTACACCTGCAGATTTCACATTTGAAGCTGATGGGAAAACCGCAATGGGGGCGCGCGGAAGAGCTGCTTCAAAAACTGGAAGATGCCCGCGCCGAGGGCCTCACCATCACCTGCGACCAGTACCCGTACACCGCCACTTCCACCAGTTTAACGGCACTTTGCCCCAAGTGGGCGTTCGACGGCGGCGTGCAAAGGCTGGTTGAGCGGCTTGTGGAGCCGACTCCCCAGCTTCTTTCCGAAATCCGAGCCGAAATGGAGAACCGCGGCGGAGCCGAGGCGGTGATGATCGTTTCCACCATGGACCACATGCCGGAAGCCAACGGCAGAAATCTGGCAGAGCTGTCAAAGCTTCTGGGATGTCCGCCCGAGGAAGCGGCGGCCCGCTGCCTGGTAAAGAGCCAGGGAACCGTGGCCTGCAACTATTTCTGTTTAAATCAGGACGATATGCTCCATATCATGAAGGATATGCGCATTGCGGTGGGCAGCGACGGCATCAATTACTCGTTCGACAGCTCTGTGATGGATGTGGAGGTGCACCCACGCAGCTATGGTACCTTCCCCCGTTTTCTTCAAACGGTGCGCGAGCACCAGCTGATGCCGCTGGAGGACGCGGTATATAAGATGACCGGACTATCGGCAGAAATCCTCGGCCTTACCGACCGTGGCGTGATCGCGCCGGGCAAAGCAGCGGATATTACTGTATTTGATGAAAACGCTGTAGAGGATCGCTGTACCTATCTCGATTCCATTCAAAAACCGGCAGGGATTACCCATGTGATTGTCGGCGGCGTTCCGGCCCTGAAAAATGGGGAGCGCACCGCTTCCAAATCCGGAAAAATTCTTCTGCACACAACATAAATATGGTATTGCGGTAAAGAAGCGCTCTGTTCGTTTCAGAAGCTTATCCATTGTTAACATGGTTTGAAAGCGGCCATCCTGCTTTTTCTCATTCCATCCATTGCCGATATGGCATCAGAATAGAAGGAGGTATATTTTATGGAAATGGGTAGCTGGGCACTGTTTTCCGCCCCATCCCTGCTGGCACTGATTCCCCTGGTCGTTTACATCGTAATGGTGTTCATGGGGAAAGACAACACCTCTGGCATCATCGTGGGTATTGCCATCGCGGCAATCATGATGGGCCAGGACCTGAAAATGCTGGCCACAGCCTTCGCGCAAAGCCTAGGCTCGACCACGGCGCTGATCGGTGTCATCATCATGACCGGCGCCGGGCTCGGTGTGCTGATGACGGAAACCAGAGTCACCCACACGCTGGTGTACTGGATCGTCAAAGGCATCGGCGTCAACACGCAGACGAAGGCAAAAATTGCACTGATCATCTGTTCCATTCTCATCTGCGGCCTGCTGGGAACGCTCGGCGGCGGTAATGCGGTCATCGCCCCCATCATGATCCCGGTTATGGCGTCGCTCGGCATCACCCCTACCGTGGTGGCGGCTCTGTTTAAGGTATCCGGTGAAATCGGCCTGATGTTAGGGCCGCTGACCGGCGTGACCCTCATCACGATGGAAGTGACAAATCTTTCTTATGGCCAGCTGATGATCGGCGCGGCGATTCCATTCTCCCTTTTCTGGCTGGGCGGCATGTGGTTTGCGGTAAAACGCACCCAGAAGCGCACCGAGGGCAAAGAGAAATATGAACTCGGCGACGGCATCACGAATCTGGACGATATCGTGATCACCCCGAAAGAGCGCCTGACGACCATCGCGTTTTTGGCTTCCTTTGTGCTGCTGGTCGCGTACGGAATCATGACCAAGCAGGGCACCAACTACGCTCTGATCGTCATGATCCTGCTGGCGGTTGTTATCAGCTTGTTCGCGCGCATCAACATCGACCATGCCGTTAGCTCGTTATGTAAGGGCATCGCGAGCCAGGCGCATATGTTTGTTGTGTTCGTCACCATCGATGTCCTGCTGAATCTGGTAACCCTTGGCGGCGGCTTCGATGCGCTTTCGAATCTGCTGGGCAACGTTGCGGGCGACAGCCCCACCGCGGTCATGCTGATCGCGTCCGTTGTCGGCGGCTTCGGGATTGAGGCGGCGGCCGTGGCGGAAATCAAGATCATCGCCGAGATGTTCGGCGCGGCGGCAATCTCTGCGGGCCTGCCGATGAGCATGTTCGCGATCTCGATTCTGGCGGCGACCCGCCTGACCGGCTCCGTGTACCCCACCACCAATATGATCGGCCAGCTCGGCATCGCGCACTCCAACAACACCAAAGAGATGCTTCAGGCCTCGTGGATCGCTTCGGCAACCGTTGTGGCGTTCATTCTGGTCTGGGCGTTTATCGGGCCGATGATTCTAACATAAGCCGGTTCCTTTTCATGGCTCAAAACAGCCATTACAGAAAATTCTCCTACAGGAAGAGCCGCGGGATTATTCCCGCGGCTCTTTCGTCTGCCGCTGCACGATGGGCGTACAGGCTCAGCCCATCGTAAAATTCCTTTTTCACAATACTTGACTTAGAGTACACTCTATATAGTATACTGAAGTTACAATCACAAAAACAGGCGGAAGGCGGGCACGGTGTTTCGGTGCCCCTTCGGCCTTGGAATCAGAAAATCAACAGGGGGTTGTTCGTATGGCTACAAAAAAACTGGGCTTTGGATTAATGCGCTTGCCTCTGAAGGACAAAAACAATCCGGCCAGCATCGACCTGGACGCTGTGAATCAGATGGTGGACGCTTTTCTGGAGAGAGGCTTTACCTATTTCGATACAGCCTATATGTATC
>JAEXDU010000207.1 GCA_023401495.1 Bacillota bacterium | reverse complement strand
GTGCGCGGGCGCAGGCTGACAGCGTACCCCGCCATTCAGCCGGAGATTGAAGCGGCCGGGGGAACTTATCTTGCGGTGGAATCCGACCAGGTTGTTTGTGACGGCAATCTGACCACCGCGCCTGCCTGGCCGGCCCATCCGGCGATACTGCGTGCGTTTTTAAAGGCTATGGGCGTTTCGGGATTCCTGTGCTGAAGCGGCGAAAACACGAGTAAAATCAGGAGAATAGTCGAATAAGGGAACTGCTTGGCCACCCTGGCACAGCGGTTCCTTTCTTTGTAAATATAAACAAAAAAACTAAATTTGTTCTGTATGTTTCTATTTTTTAGTTTGTATTTTACAGATTTATGTCTGGATTGTGTTAGGGAGAAGATAGGGGTATCCGTTATAATGAGAGCGACACAAAACACAGCATCAATATGCACGTCATGCGTGATTCCATGAATTTATAAGGAGGTTGTAAAATGCTAGCGAAAGGTTTTTCACAGCCCACACAAAGGGTAGAGAAGCTGAAAAGAATGATTCTGGACGCGACTCCCTATGTCGAGTCGGAGAGAGCGGTTTTAGTGACCGAGTCTTTCAAAGAGACAGAAGGTCTTCCGGTCATTCTCAGGAGAGCAAAGGCGGTTGAGAAGATTTTCAATCAGCTGCCGATCACCATTCGGGATGATGAGCTGGTTGTCGGCGCCATTACGAAAAATCCTCGTTCCACCGAAATTTGCCCCGAGTTTTCTTACGATTGGGTGGAGAAGGAATTTGAAACAATGGGAAGCAGAATCGCCGACCCGTTCCAGATTCCGAAAGAAACTGCGGCCGAGCTGCACGAAGCGTTCCAGTATTGGGAGGGTAAAACCACCAGCGCTCTGGCAGACTCTTATATGTCGCAGGAGGCCAAGGATGCGATTGCATCGGGCGTCTTTACGGTAGGCAACTATTTCTACGGCGGTGTCGGACACGTTTGTGTCGACTACGGCAAAGTGATGCGGATCGGTTTCCGAGGCATCATTACAGAAGTAGTGGAAGCGATGGAGCGCATCGATCGGATGGATCCCGAATATGTGCGTAAGGAGCAGTTCTACAAGTCCGTGATCATTTCGTACAACGCGGCGATCCGTTTCGCACACCGTTATGCGGAAAAGGCCAGAGAACTCGCTGCCACCGAGCAGAATCCCACCAGAAAAGCAGAGCTTCTGCAGATCGCAAAGAACTGCGAGCGCGTGCCGGAGTACGGCGCAACCAATTTCTATGAGGCCTGCCAGGCGTTCTGGTTCGTGCAGATGATGCTGCAGATCGAATCCAGCGGCCACTCGATTTCTCCCGGTCGTTTTGACCAGTACATGTATCCCTTCTACGCGGCAGATAAAGACATAACCCCCGAATTCGCACAGGAGCTGATCGACTGCATCTGGATCAAGCTCAACGATGTCAATAAAACACGCGACGAGGTTTCCGCTCAGGCATTTGCCGGTTACGCGGTGTTCCAGAACCTTGGCGTCGGCGGTCAGAACGAAGAGGGTCTGGACGCCACCAACGACATCTCCTATATGGCGATGGAAGCCTGCGCACACGTTCGTCTGCCTGCTCCTTCGTTCTCCATCCGCGTATGGCAGGGCACCCCGGACGAATTCCTGTACAGAGCCTGCGAACTGGCCCGTCTCGGCATGGGCGTTCCCGCCATGTACAACGACGAAGTCATCATTCCCGCTCTGGTCAATCGCGGCGTTACCCTGCGCGACGCCAGAAACTACTGCATCATCGGCTGCGTAGAGCCTCAGTGCCCGCACAAGACCGAAGGCTGGCACGATGCCGCGTTCTTTAATGTGGCGAAGGTGCTCGAGATCACTCTCAACAACGGGAAAGCCCGCGGCAAGCAGCTTGGTCCGGTCACCGGCGAGATGACCAGCTGGAAGAGCATGGATGATTTCTTTGCCGCGTTCAAAAAGCAGATGTCTTATTTCGTCCATTATCTGGCCGAGGCCGACAACTGCGTCGACATCGCGCACCGCGAAAGAGCCCCGCTGCCGTTCCTTTCCGCTCTGGTAGAGGACTGCATCGGCCGCGGAAAATCCCTGCAGGAGGGCGGCGCGATTTACAACTTCACCGGCCCGCAGGCGTTCGGCGTAGCAGATACGGGCGACTCCGTGTATGCCATTCAGAAGCATGTGTTCGAGGATAAAGACGTTACCATGGATCAGCTCAAGGAAGCGCTCGACGCCAACTTCGGCTACCCGGTCAGCGCGTCTGCCGCCGCTCCCGCAGGCGATGCCAGCCAGGAGACCGAACTGAAGGTGTACGAGGCGGTCAAGAAGATTCTCGGCAACGCCAGCTCCATCAATCTGGCGGATATCCAGAAGAAGATTTCCGCAATGGACTTCTCTGAGAGCGCCGGCGATCCCGGTAAGTACGATCATCTGCGCCGCCTGCTGGACAGCACGCCCAGCTTCGGCAACGACGATGATGATGTTGATATGGTTGCCCGCAAGTGCGCGCAGATCTACTGCTTCGAAGTAGAGAAGTACCGCAATCCCCGCGGCGGCCAGTTCCAGGCCGGTGTATACCCGGTATCGGCCAACGTGCTGTTCGGTAAAGATGTTGCGGCGCTGCCCGATGGGCGTCTGGCAAAGCATCCTCTGGCCGACGGTGTATCTCCCCGTTCCGGCAAGGACTGCAAGGGCCCGACGGCTGCTTCCAATTCCGTTGCCAAGCTCGATCACTTTGTTGCCTCCAACGGAACCCTGTACAACCAGAAGTTCCTGCCCTCCGCTGTTGCGGGCGATAACGGCCTGAAGAACTTTGCTTCCGTGGTCAGAAGCTACTTTGACCATAAGGGAATGCACGTTCAGTTCAACGTCATCGATAAGGAAACGCTCCTGGCTGCGCAGAAGAACCCGGAAAATTACAGGGATCTGGTCGTTCGCGTTGCAGGTTACAGTGCTCAGTTTGTTGTTTTGGCCAAAGAGGTGCAGGACGACATCATCAACCGCACGGCGCATACTTTCTAATCGGCAGGCAGTCGGGTTTATTTGAGAAAGCGCTGCGCGGGAAAGCATCACACAGATGCCAATGAAACCAAGGGAGTTGTGAGAATGCCTTCACCAATCGATTACAGTGCCACCGGTACCGTGTTTAATATGCAGCGATACTCCATCCATGACGGACCGGGGATTCGTACGATCGTGTTTTTAAAAGGCTGCCCGCTGTCCTGCCTGTGGTGCTGCAATCCCGAGTCGCAGAACCCGAAGCCGGAAGTTATGTACCAGGCTTCTCTGTGTATCCACTGCGGAAAATGTATCAAGGCCTGTAAATTCGGGGCGATCGATCCCCAGAACACAGGGCTTGTAAACCACACAAAATGCGTTGCCTGCGGGGAATGCGTGAATGTGTGTCCGGCCGGCGCGCTGACCATGAAAGGCCAGCGCCTGACCGTGGAGCAGGTGATACAGGAGTTAAAGCGCGATGAAATCAATTATCGCAGATCTGGTGGCGGAATTACACTGTCCGGCGGGGAACCCCTGCTGCAAAGCGGTTTTGCAGTTGAACTGCTGAAGGCCTGTCACGCAAAAGGGTGGCATACAGCCATTGAAACTACAGCATATGCCTCTGCCGAAGCCATTGAAAAGGTGTTCGAATTCATCGATTTGGCCCTTCTGGACATCAAATCGCTGAACAACGAGATACACCGAAAAGTGACCGGAGTTTCCAACGAAATCATTTTGAAGAATGCAAGGCGTATTTCGGAGATGACACAGACGGTGGTGCGGGTGCCGACCATTCCGGGGGTGAATGCCAGTCCCGAAGGGATCAGCGCAATCTGTGAATTTGTACTTACCCTGCACCAGGTGAAAACAGTCCATTTACTTCCCTACCATACGTATGGGGAAAATAAATATGATCTTTTGGGCAGGGAGTATTTTATGGATTCGAATGTGTCGCTGTCTGCGGAAGATGCTGAGCAGCTGAAAAAGATCGTGGAAGGCTACGGTCTGAACTGTGTCATCGGCGGATAGCAAATTTAAGAGAAACGGAGGATAGACAATGGATCAGCAATTAATTGAGAAAGTGATCAATCAGGTCGCTGAGGAGCTGAAGCAGAAGCCGGAGGAATCCGCTCCTTCCTGCTGCGGGTCTTTGGGGGTGACGGAGTTTGTCGGAACCGCGATTGGCGATACGATTGGTCTTGTGATTGCAAGCGTAGACCCGCTGCTGGTTGAAAGACTGCATCTGGGCAAATACCGTTCCATCGGAATCATCGGCGGAAGAGTGGGCGCAGGCCCGCAGATCATGGCGGTCGATGACGCCGTAAAAGCAACCAATACGGAGGTTATCTCCATTGAGCTCCCCAGAGATACCAAAGGCGGGGCGGGCCACGGCAGTTTGATTTACATCGGCGCTGACGATGTATCGGACGCCAGAAGAGCGGTAGAGATCGCTCTGGCCAGCCTGGATAAGTACTTTGGGGATGTGTATGCGAACGAAGCCGGGCATCTGGAATTCCAGTACACGGCAAGAGCCAGCTACTGCCTGGAAAAGGCATTTGGCACCCCGCTTGGCAGAGCATTCGGCATGGTATGCGCCGGGCCCGCGGCAATCGCCACGGTTTTGGCCGATGTTGCCGTAAAGGCCGCCAATGTTGAGGTAGTCAGTTACAGCTCTCCCTCTCAGGGAACCAGCTATTCAAACGAAGTTATCCTCACCTTTACCGGCGATTCCGGCGCGGTGCGTCAGGCAGTTCGTACGGCGATCGAGGTAGGCAAAAAGCTGCTGGGCGCTTTGGGCAGCGAAGCAAAATCCACAACGCAGCCATATATTTAAGCATAAGCGCCGGTACAACAGCCGGATGATAACAAAGGAGGATCCATATGAATTCTGATGCATTGGGCATGATTGAGACCAAAGGACTGGTAGGAGCGATTGAAGCAGCCGATGCCATGGTAAAGGCCGCGAATGTTTCTCTGGTCGGGTACGAAAAAATCGGTTCCGGATTGGTAACCGTGATGGTACGCGGCGATGTCGGTGCGGTAAAGGCCGCTACAGACGCCGGTGCAGCCGCCGCCAGACAGGTCGGTGAGGTTGTTTCCATCCACGTGATTCCGCGTCCGCATTCCGATACGGAAAAGATTATCCCCACGATGGCTTCCAAATAATAGTTAACCGATTCCCGAGGCAAGTGCGGGCGAAAAACACCTCATATCGATTTTCTGTTTTTCGTCCGCATAAATTGCCGGGTGAAATGGCGCCCGGAACACTCCCATTTGCTGAAAGGGGTTGTAACCTTTGCTGGATCATAAGCTGCTCGAGCAGATGGTGTTAAAGGTAATCAGGCAGCTGGAAGAAGAACGCCTTCTTCAGCTTCCGCAGCAGAAAGCCTGTTATCTGATGCTGCCGGAGTTCTGGCAGGACAATTATTTCAAACGGCTGGGCAGCCTTTCGGTTCCCTGCGATTTGCAGGTGATCTCCGTATTGCCCAAAGCGAGATACAACGATTACTACATACAAAAGCTCAAAGAGCTCTTTCCCGGTGATCTTGTTCTGGAGCAGGAACAGGCTTGGGAAGAGCGGCGGAAAGAGTTCCTCACGGTTTTTCCGTTCCCCAACAGGGCTCTGATCGCCAAAACTGCATTGTGCCTGGAAGATTCCTTCGAAACGCGATGGATCGGCCGGTGCTTTTCTCAGGGCCAAAAGATAATGATGCTGCAAAGCGGCATGGAGCCGTTCAGCGGCAAAGAACCCAAAGCATACCGAACTAAAATAGAACAGTATATCCGAACCTTAACGGATTTTGGAATAGAGCTTTCCGACCAGCTTCTTGCGCCGCAGCAGCGCCTGGAACCGGCTATAAAGCCTGAGGCGGAAAGAAACACGAAAAAAAGAGTCATTACCGAAGCAGATCTGGCATCTGGCCTGACGGATGGAAAGCTGGTTCTGCATCAGGGCGATATCATTACCATGCTGGCGAAAGAAAAAGCCGCAGAAATGGGAATTCAGATCGTCAGGGCGTAACCGAAAAAGAAGAGGAAACGAGGTGGCCAAATGAACGACGCATTGGGTCTGGTAGAAATCAAAGGACTGGCCGGGGCAATCGCCGTGGCGGACGCAATGGTGAAAACCGCAAATGTGGGGTTGATCGGCATCGAAAAAGCAAAGGGCTTTGGCTGGATTACGATTAAGGTTTCCGGCGATGTGGGCGCCGTCACCGCGTCGGTGCAGACCGGCAGGGCTGTGGCGGAGCGAAACGGTCAGCTGGTATCTTTCAAAGTCATTCCGCGCCCGGCGCCGAGCATCGGTGAGATGTTCTGCAAAACTTCCGGGCCGGAGCAAGCGCCGCCTCCGGAGGACCCCGGGCCGGATGATCCACTTCCCACAGAGGATCTGCCGCCGCAGGATTCGCAGAGTGAGCCGTTACCGGAACCGGAGCAATCGGATTCAGAAGAGAATGCCGAACCGGCAGAAGAACCTGTGACGATGCAGCCGGAAGAGACGACGATTTCGTTCGAAGAGGCCGTACCGGAGAAAGCAGAGCCGCAGCAGAAAGAATCCGAACAGGAAGAACCCGCTGTGCTGCCGACAGAGTTGTCTTTTGAGAAAGAGACCGAGCCGCCCGAGGAAAGCCAGACGCCGGTACACGAAACCTCCTTTGCAATGGAGTACCGGCAGACCGATTCCGAAAATGCGGTGAAGGATGAGATTCCGGCCGAAGCTCAGCCGCAGGCAAGTGATACGGAAAGCCCTGTGCCGGAAAAGAAAGCCGAGACCCCCGCCAAAAAAGGCAGGCCGGCAAAATCGCCGGGGCGTCCCGCAAAAAACAAGAAAAAACCGGCGGAGGCCGAGTCTCAGCAGACAGGGGAGGGGAGTAGATGAACGCAGAGCAAATGGAAGCCCTTGTGGGCCAGGTTTGCCAGGATTACCTGAAGAATAACAGCCGCACGCTGAAAAGCGGTGTTTTTTGCTCCGTGGATGACGCGGTCGCGGTCGCGGCCAGCGCATATCGGCAGTATTCTCTGCTTACCTTAAATCAGCGCCAGCAGGTGATCGATGCCGTGAAAGCGGATCTGCTTTTAAAAGTGGATGATCTGGCACGCATGACGGTCGAAGAAACCGGTATGGGAATTGCCGAGGACAAGAAAAAGAAGCTTCTTCTCGTTCTTCAGAAAACACCGGGCACGGAAGATTTGATCACAGAGGTGAAAACCGGCGACCATGGAATGACGCTGTATGAGCTTTCCTCTTACGGTGTTGTGTGTGCGGTGCAGCCCTGCACCAATCCCTGCGAAACGCTGATCTGCAATACGATCGGTCTTCTCGCGGCCGGAAATGCGGCGATTCATGTGCCGCATCCCAGAGCGCTGGAGGTTTCTCAGTTTGTAACAGAGCTGATCAGCAAGGCGATCAGCCGCACCTGCGGAATCGACAATCTGGTTTCCACCTTGAGTGAAACCTCCATGGCGGTTACGCGCGAGCTGATGACGCATCCCGATATTTCCTTGGTGATTGCCACCGGCGGAATGGGAATGCTTCGGCAGGCCATGTCCTGCGGGAAAAAGGTGATCGGGGCCGGCCCAGCCAACCCGGTGGCCATTATCGATGAAACGGCAGACCTGCAAAAGGCTGCCCGCGACATCGTGTTCAGCACTTCCTTTGACAACAATCTGACGTGTATCACCGAAAAGAGCATTGTCATTGTCGACTCGGTCGCGGATGAATTCCTTTGCGAGCTGAAGAAAAATCACGTACATTGTGTCAGCGATCAGCAGGAGATGCTCCAGCTTACGCTGGCGACGGTAACGCCGGAAATGGTTCCGAACAAGGCCCTGGAGGGAAAAAGCGCGCCGGAGATTCTTTATGCAGCCGGTATGGACTGCGATGATTCGGTACAACTGATCGTCGTGGATACGGTTCGCCAGCATCCGTTTGTGACAGAAGAGATGCTCATGCCCTTGGTTCCGCTGGTGCGTGCGAAGGACTTCGAGCAGGCCGTGGAATTCGCCTGCGAGATCGAGCAGGGGCTGCGCCATACGGCGACTGTCCATTCGCGGATGATCGAACGGCTCAATTATGCCGCGCAAAAGCTGCAGACCGCGGTATTCGTCAAAAACAGCTCCGCGCTGGCGGGCATCGGGTTTGACGGGGAAGGCGATACGAGCTTTACGATTGCCACCGCGACCGGAGAGGGAACCACAACCGCCCGGCACTTCTGCAGAAGAAGAAGATGCACCCTGGCCAACGCATTTTCCATTCGCTGAAAGAAAAGGAGGACACCTTGCACACCATATTTTTAAAAACGAAAATTTATAGCGGAATCGGCTCCTTGCAGGTGCTTTCCGCTTATCGGAACCAAAAGATTTTTTTGGTTTGCGATGAATTCCTGCTGAGCAGCGGCGGAGTAAGGCAGCTGCTGGAGGCGGTCGATAATTCCTGCGAGGTAAGGATTTTTGACAAGGTGGTTCCGGACCCGCCGATGGACACGGTGGCAAAAGCCCTGGTCGAGTTCCAGCGCTTCGCGCCCCAGATAATGATCGCCCTGGGCGGCGGTTCCGCGATCGATACCGCAAAAGGCGTTTTGTATTTTTCAAAGCAGATGCCCGGTGCCCCGGACGTAAGGCTGATCGCCGTGCCCACTACCAGCGGTACCGGATCAGAGGTGACCTCCGTCAGCGTGCTGACCGATGAGGAGTCCCATGCCAAGCATATGATCGTGAACGACATCATTCTTCCGGATGAGGCGATTCTGGACGCACGTCTCGTTTTATCGGTGCCGCCACGCATCACGGCCAATACCGGCGTGGACGTTCTGACGCACGCGCTGGAAGCTTATGTAGGACTCCGCGCCGATCCGTTCAGCGACGCGATGGCGGAAAAAGCGGTGGAATTTGTCTATTCCTCGCTTCTGACCTGTTACAGCAACGGAAGCGATCTGGAGGCGAGAACCCGGATGCACGAGGCGTCCACCTTTGCCGGAATCGCCTTCAACAAAGCCGGGCTGGGCCTCTCCCACGCTCTGGCGCATTCGCTTGGCGGTGTGTTCCATACCTATATTCCACACGGCTTGGCCAACGCGCTGGTATTAAAGGAGGTGATTCTGTTTAACGGCAAAGACCCGACCGTTTGCGCCCGGTATGCGAACCTCGCGCGGCGCACGGGCATTTCGGTGGGAGCAAAGAGCGACCAGGATGCGGTCTGGGATTTGATCCGCTATATTGAAGATTTAAAATTCCAGATGAAAATGCCCGGTACGATCAGAGATTGCGGAATCTCCCGCAAGGAATATGACCAGTCCCTGGCAACGCTCACCCTGAACACGCTGAAGGATTGGAGCCTCTCGTTAAATCCAACAAAAGCTGCGGCGGAAGACGTGGTGAAAATATTAAATTCGATTTATTAGTCTTTCCTTTGCAGACAAGAATCTATTATAATAGAGATAAATGCTTTATTGTAATCATTCTTGAACAAGGAAAGGGATGTTAAGTATGGAAAAATTATTTGAATCTGATCTTCATTCCGGCTTCCATGCGATTTCTGAAGAGGATGGCTCCATCAACAATTTCAGCATCGCGCGTCTCTTTGGCGTCAAGGTCCTGGAGAATATCCAGGATAAGATAGCGAAGGCAACCGGTCTTGCTTTCGTAACCGTTGATTACCGGGGCGAACCGATTACCGAGATGACTTCCTTTACTCCGTTCTGCCAGCAGGTCCGCAAAGATGAAAACGCCAAGCGGATATGTATGTCGTCCGACGCGTTCGGCGCGATTCAGGCGGCGGTGACGCAAAAGACCTACGTCTACATTTGTCCATGCGGGCTGACCGAGATTGCAATTCCGATCATCGTCCGCGGGCATTATCTTGGGGGCTTTATCGGCGGCCAGATTCGCTGCGGAGACGCCCCGGCGGATATTTGCCGGCTGGAAAACGTTCTGCACCATGACCGCAATCACAGGGAAGACCCGGAAATGAACCGACAGTTTGAGTCGATTGCCGTCTATCCCTATGAAAAGTTCTTTCATATTGCCAATCTGGTTTCTTTGATCGTCAACCAGCTTGCGGAAAAGGAACTGTCCCGTCTGGCTCAGAAGGAAAATCTGGATAAAGAGCTGGAAGTGCTCAATGAGCAGAAAAAAGAGATGGAGGCCGAGCTGGCAGCACTGAAAACACAGATGAATCCCTATTTTCTGTTTAAGAGCCTGAATGCGATCTCCAATCTTTCCGTGGTGGAGGACGCTCCGCGTACCAACCGTGCGATCAATTTGTTTGCGGAATTCATGAAGTTTAATTTTTCTGAAACAAGGGATAACGTTTTCGTATCGGATGAAATCGAGAATCTGGAGCGCTACCTGAAAATCCAGAAGGAGCGGATGGGTGACCAGCTGCAATATGTGCTCGATATTTCAGACGAACTGAATATGCAGAAGATTCCAAGCAGGATTTTGCTCCCGTTTGTAGAGAGAGCTGTTTTCTACGGGATCGGGCAAAAGAAAGAGCACGGCACGCTGCGAATCGCCGCACAGTATCAGGGGGATGACGTCGTATTCCAGATGGAAGACGACGGCCCGGGCTTCAGCGACAAGAAAATCGCCCAGCTGTTTAAGCAGTACAAAGGCTCTTATGAGGGCGGCGCAATCGAGGCCAGTATCGCGTTTTCCCGGCAAAGGCTGGTCAATTCCTTTGGCACCGGGTATGATGCTGTAATCAAAAGCGTGGATGGCGTTGGGACCACCAGTACCGTACGCTACCCAAAAAACTTTGATGAAAAGGCTAATTGATCATGTATAAGATATTGATTGCAGATGACGAACAGCTGATGCGGGACGCTTTGCAGATCATGATCGAAAAAGTGCCCGGATTTGAGGTCGCGTTTTCCGTCAGCAATGGGGAAGATGCGGTGGAGCTGTGCCGAAAGGAAAAGCCGGATATTGTTTTTATGGACATCATGATGCCCGGTATGTCCGGAATTGAGGCCAGCAAACGAATCTATGCCAACAATCCCGAAATCACGATCTACATATTGTCTTCGTACAATCATTTTGATTTTGCCATTGAAGCGCTGCGCGCCAAGGTAAAGGAATACATTTCAAAGCCGGTTTCCTGCGATATGATCCGGACATTGCTGGAAAAGCACAGCCGAAGCAGCCAGCCGGAGCAGTTGTACTGGAATATGACCTTAAAGGTTCTGAAAGAAAAGGACTTTAAGCAGATGTATTACCAGGTTCCCGAAATCGTTCAGGAGCTGTACCGGAGCTGCGGCACAAACCGCGGGCAGATCAAAACGGCCGCGGAGCAGCTGGGACAAAACATTTTCAATCATCTGGGCCGTGTTTCTGCCCGGCCGGTCGATTGCGCGGAAATGTTCCCGCTCAGCGAGGCGTGCCTTGCTTCTCCCGCCGGGATGGAGATTTGGCTGTTCCGCGTTCTGGACTACATTTTTCAGCAGACCAGCATCCGCAAATACGAACTGCTTCAAAATGTATTCGCTTATATCAATGTGCACATTCAGGAGGAGATCGGCCTGACGCAGATCATTGAAAACTGTGCGGTCAGCCAGGGGTATCTCAGCCGCATTTTCAAGAACTGCCTGAATGTCAGCGTCATGGAATA